>MEEC01000096.1 GCA_001724315.1 Lautropia sp. SCN 70-15
GGCCGTGTATGCGAACCACGACTACGAGCCGGCCGCGATCGCCCGCGACGAGGCGGTCCGCGCGGCGCTGGCCGAAGACGAGCGCGAGCTGCGCACCTTCAAGGACCAGGCCATCTTCGAGCGCAGCGAGGTGCCGACCGGCCAGGGCAAGCCCTTTTCGGTGTTCACGCCCTACCGCAATGCCTGGATGAAGCGGCTGGTCGACACGGACCTCGCGGAGCGGCCGGTGCGGCTGGAGGGCCGGCTCGCACCGATCGCGGCCGCCGCCATCGGTGCGAGCGGCGACGACGCCGCGTCCCCTGCTGCCGGCCTGCCCGCCCTCGAAACGCTGGGCTTCGCCCCGACCAACCTGGCCGAGCTCGGCATCGAGCCGGGCGAATCCGGCGCCCATCGCGCGCTGGCCGACTTCGCGGAGCGCATCGGCCGCTATCGCGACACGCGCGACTACCCCGCGGTGCGTGGCCCCTCCTACCTGTCGGTGCACCTGCGATTCGGCACCCTGTCGATCCGCGCGGCAGCGCGGCTGGCCTTGCAGACGATGCGCGGCGACCCCGGCGCCTCCGAGGGCGCGTCGACCTGGCTGAAAGAGCTGATCTGGCGCGACTTCTATTTCCAGATCCTGCACCACCACCCGAATGTGGTGGACCACGCCTTCCGCCCCGAGTACGACGCGATCCGCTGGGTCGACGGCGCCCAGGGCGACGCGCTGTTAGAGGCCTGGCGCGAAGGCCGCACCGGCTACCCGATCGTGGACGCGGCCATCATGCAGATCCGCCGCAGCGGCTACATGCACAACCGGCTGCGGATGATCGTGGCGTCATTCCTGGTGAAGGACCTGGGCATCGACTGGCGGCGCGGCGAGCGCTGGTTCGCTGACCAGCTCAACGACTACGACCTGGCCGCCAACAACGGCGGCTGGCAGTGGGCCGCCTCCACCGGCTGCGACGCGCAGCCGTACTTCCGGATCTTCAACCCGGTCACGCAGTCGCAGAAGTTCGATGCTCAGGGCAAGTTCATCCGCCGCTACCTGCCGCAGCTGGCCGGGCTTTCCGACAAGGCGATCCATGCGCCCTGGATGGCGTCGCCGACCGAACTGGAGCGGGCCGGCCTGCGGCTCGGCGTCGACTACCCGCTGCCGATCGTCGACCATGCCGTCGCCCGCGAGACCACTTTGAAGCGCTTTGCCGCAGCCCGGTCGACCTAGGACCTGCGGCCTGGAAACGGCCTCCGGGATAGGCCGACAGACCCATTGCGGCTTGCCCCCGGATTTGGTATATCTCAAAAAGACATATCAGCAGAGGCCATCATGGACACCGCCAAGATCTTCTGGACCGGTCGCTCCCAAGCCGTCAGGCTGCCAAAGGAGTTCCGCTTCGACACCGCGGAAGTCCGGATCAGGCGCCACGGGAATGCGGTCATCCTGGAACCCGCACCGGAGAACTGGGACTGGCTGGACGCCCTGGTCGGCAAGCTCGATGAGGACGCGGCACGCGCTGCGCGCGAGGAGCCCCGGCAGCAGCACCGCCCGGACCTCGACGACCTGTTCGACTGAGCGGAGAGCGGCAGCGATGGTCCGTTACCTGCTCGACACGAACGCCGTCATCGGCCTGCTGAACGGCAGCGCGCCGGTGCTGACACGCCGTGTGCGGCGCGTTGCACCCGCCGAAATCGGCGTGTCGTCGATCGTGGTCTACGAGCTCTTCTATGGCGCTTACAAGAGCGCGCGCGTGGCACGGAACCTCGCCATCATTGACGGCATCCAGCTGCAGACCCTCGAATTCGATCGCGAGGACGCCCGCCAGGCAGGCGCCACGCGCGCGGCGCTGGAGAAGCGGGGCACGCCGATCGGGGCATACGACATCTTGATCGCAGGACAGGCTCTCGCCAGGGGGCTCACGCTGATCAGCCGAAACCTGCGCGAATTCGAGTGCATCGAGGGACTCTCTGTCCGGAACTGGGAAGGGTGATCCGCGTCCCCAGGCGTCCCGCGTTCTTCAACGATAAAGCGCCTCGATCTCCTCCCCGTAGGTCTTGTACACGCTCGCCCGCCGCACCTTCATCGTGGCGGTGACCTCGCCGTCGTCGTGGTCCAGCTCCTTGACGAGCAGATGGAAGCGGCGGATGTGCGACACCTGCGCCAGCTGCGCATTGCCGCGGTCGACCTCGGCCTGGATCAGCTCGCGCACCTGCGGATGCTCGACGAGCGAGCGGAAGTGCGTGAACGCGATCCGGTTCTGCTCGGCCCACTTGCCCACGGTCTCGTAGTCGATCTGGATCAGCGCCGACACGAACTTGCGTCCCTCGGCGATCACGATGCATTCCTTGATGAAGGGGCTGGCCTTCATCGTGTTCTCGATCTCGGACGGCGTCAGGTTCTTGCCGCCGGCGGTGATCATGATGTCCTTGAGCCGGTCCACGATCCGGATCTGCCCGTCTTCCTCGCGGACCACGTCGCCGGTGTGCAGCCAGCCGTCCACGATCGCCGCCGCAGTGGCCTCGGGGCTCTTGTAGTAGCCCTCGAAGACCATGCCGCCGCGGATGTGCAGCTCGCCGGTGTCGGCGATCCGGTGCTCCACGCCCAGCGTGGGCTCGCCCACGGTGCCGATCCGGACATGATCGAGCCGCTGCCCGGTGACCATGCCGGTGGTCTCGGTCATGCCGTAGACCTCGATCAGCGGCACGCCCAGCGTGCGGAAGAAGCGCACGATCGCCGGCGGGATCGGCGCGGCGCCGGTCAGCGCCACCCTGGCTCGCCGCAGACCGATGAAGTTCTGCAGCGCGCGGAAGATCCCCAGGTACGCGATCGCGAACCTCAGCTTCTCGCCGGTGCTGCGCTGCTCAGGCGCCTTCTCGGCGAAGGGCTCGCAGGCGGCCAGCGCCCACTCGAAGAACCTGCGCCTGAGCCGGCCGGTCTCCTGCATCCGGATGTGGATGGCCGCGTGCAGCTTCTCCCAGATCCGCGGCACGCCGAGGAACATCGTGGGCGCGACCTCGCGCAGGTCTTCCTGCACCGTGCGGATCGACTCGCCGAAGTTGACCTGCGAACCCAGGTAGAGCGGCACGAAGGTGGTCAGCATCTGCTCGGCCACGTGGCACAGCGGCAGGTAAGAGAGGTGCGTGGTGGCCGAGTCGAGCCGCAGCCGGTCGACGATGCCGGGCACCACCGCGCGGATGTTCGCGTAGCTGATCATCGCGCCCTTGGGCTTGCCGGTGGAGCCCGAGGTGTAGATCATCAGCGCGAGCTGGTCCAGCTTCTGGTCGGCCAGCACCTGGTCGACCAGGCCGGGATCCTTGAGCTGATGCTCGCGGCCCAGCGCCTCCAGCGCCTCGAAGGACAGCACCCGATCGCCGTGCTCGGCCTGGGTGTCGCGCAGGCCCTTCTTCTCGACGACGACGATCTTGCGCAATCGCGGGAGCTGGTCCAGCGCGGCCAGCACCTTGTCGGCCTGCTCCTGATCCTCGCAGACCACGATCTCGACGTCGGCGTGCGCCAGCACGTAGGACACCTCGGGCGTGGGGCTGGTCGGGTACACGCCCACCGTGACCCCGCCCACCAGGCCGGCGCCCATCTGCGCGAGCACCCATTCGAGGCGGTTCTCGGAGATCACGCCCACGTGGCCTCCCTCGGCCAGCCCCAGCGCGCGCAGGCCGTGGCCCACGTGGGCGGCCCGCTCGAAGTAGTCGCGCCAGGTGATCGGGCTCCAGATGCCGAAGTCCTTCTGGCGGATCGCGATCGCGTCGGCGCTCGCGCCCGCGCGCTCGCGCAGCATCTGCGGCAGCGTCAGCTCGGGCAGGCGGTTCGCCGCGCCCGGCCCTGCGGTGGTTCTAAGTCCGCTCATCGCTCGAGGCTCACGACAGCCAGCGCTTGCGGCGCTTGTAGTGCTTGACGCGGCGGAAGCTCTTCTCCTCGCCCGCGCCGCCCATGCCCAGGTAGAACTCGCGCACGTCGGGGTCGACCGCAAGCCGGTCGGCGCTGCCGTCGATCACGATCTTGCCCATCTCCATGATGTAGCCGTAGTGCGCCACCGCGAGCGCCACGGAAGCGTTCTGCTCGACCAGCAGCATCGACACGCCCTGCTCGGCATTGATCCGCGCGATGATCCCGAAGATCTCCTCGACCAGCAGCGGCGAGAGCCCCAGCGAGGGCTCGTCGAGCAGGATCAGCTTCGGATTCGCGATCAGCGCGCGGCCGATGGCCAGCATCTGCTGCTCGCCGCCCGAAAGGTAGCCGGCGATGCCCTTGCGGCGCTCGAACAGGCGCGGGAAGTATTCGTAGACCAGGTCGAAGGCCGGGCGCGGCGAGCCGGCGTCACCGCCGACCGACGGCCCGCCCGCCCCTCCCGGGGCGCGCCCGGTGGCGGCATAGGTCGCCGCGACCAGGTTCTCCTCCACCGTCAGGTCCTGGAAGATCCGCCGCCCCTCCATCACGTGGAACAGGCCCGCCCGCACCAGCCGGTGCGGCGCGATCCGGCGGGTGTCCTCGCCATCGAAGACCACGCTGCCGCCGGTCATCTCGCCGTCCTCGAGCGCGAGCAGGTTCGACACCGCCTTGAGCGTGGTCGTCTTGCCTGCGCCGTTGGAACCGAGCAGCGCGACCACCTGCCCGCGCGGGACCGTCAGCGACAGTCCGCGCAGCACCTGCACCGCCCGGTTGTAGATGACCTCGATGTTGTTGATCTCGAGGACGGCGTCCTGCGTCACTTCAGCACGATCCAGTCCGAGGCCGCCACCATCTTCTGCGCCTTCATGTCGGCCCGGTAGATGCGGCCGACCGGGATCGAGTTGCCCTTGATCGTGATGGGCACGCCGATGATGCCGCCGGTGTCGAAGTTCTCGATCGAGTTCAGCGCGGCCTTCAGGTTCTTGCCGTTGAGCTCCTTGCCGGCGTCGAGCGTGCGCTTCGCGGCCTCGGTGAACAGCATCGCGGTCAGGAAGCCCTGGGTGTAGGCGGTGCTCTGGTACTCGGGCCGCATCTGCCGGATCTTCTCGAGCATCGGCGACTTGCCCTCGGTGTCGTAGTAGTAGCGGAAGGGCATCACGCCCATGAAGCCGTCGCCGGCTTCGCCCATCTTCATGACCATCGAGTGGTCCATGGTCCAGAAGGTGCCCATGAACTTGCTCTTCATCCCCATCTGCTTGCCCTGCGTGACGAACTCGGGGATGGGCGCGAGCACGTAGCCGTGGAAGATCGTGTAGTCGGGCGCGGCGCGGCGCAGCTTGATCACCTCGGTGGACACGTCCACGCTGCCGGGCGGGGTCATGATCTCGCCGCTCACGCTCAGGCCCAGCTTCCTGGCCAGCTCGCGGCTCTTCTCGATCGGGTCGCGGCCGAACTCGGTGTCGGAGTAGACGAAGGCCACCTTGGCGCCCGGCTGCTCCTTGGCGATGTAGTTCAGCAGGATGCCGAACATCTCGGTGTAATCGGGCCCGACCAGGAACTGGTGCGGATACTTCTGCGGGTCGTTGATCTCCGATGCGAACGAGGCGCCCGCCATCATGATCGAGCCCATGCGCTCGAGCTCGGGGTTGATCGTCTTGGCGAAGCCGGTGGAGTCGCCGTAGTACAGGTTGACCTTGTTCTGGCTGGTGATCTTCTTGAACGCGGCCACCGAGGCGTCGACCTTGTAGGCGGTGTCTTCCGGCACGTAGCGCAGCTTGCGGCCCTTGACGCCGCCGGCGTCGTTGACGATCTTCACGTAGTCCTGGATGCCGGCGTGGATGCCGATGCCGGCGAAGGCGAACACGCCCGACATCGGGATCGAGCCGCCGATCACGATGTCCTCGCCCTGCGCCTGCACGCCGCCGACCACGCTCAGGCCGCCGGCCGCGGCCATTGCGCCGAGCACCGCGCGGCGGGTCCTGGAAACGCTCATCTGCTCGCCCTTCTTGCTCATGTCATCCTCCTTGTGGATAGGCAGTCGGCCATCAGGTCCGGAACGGGTACAGGTGAAAGAAGCGGCGGATCCGCCGCCAGATCTCGGCCAGCCCATGCGGCTCGAAGATCAGGAAGCCGACGATCAGCGCGCCGAACACGATCGTGCGCACCGGCGACAGCACCAGCGTTGCGTTCTCGCCCAGCGGCAGCCAGCCCACGATCAGCTTGAGCACCTCGGGCACCATCGTCATGAAGATCGCGCCCAGGATGCCGCCGAGGATGGTGCCCATGCCGCCCACGATGATCGCGGCCAGGAAGAAGATCGACATGATCAGCGGGAAGCTCTCCGGCGTGACCACGCGGAAGAAGTAGGCCCACAGGCCGCCCGCCACGCCCGCGTAGAACGAGGACAACCCGAACGACAGCAGCTTGTAGCGCAGCAGCGGGATGCCGAGCACCTCGGCCGAGATGTCGCGGTCGCGGATCGCGATGAAGGCCCGGCCGATGCGGGTGCGGAACAGGTTGGCCGCGCCCGCGATCAGCAGCACGGTGACCGGCACGATCAGCCAGTAGATCCTGAACGAGGTGTCGAGGGACACCCCGAAGACGCTGGCCGGCGGCACCGAGAGCCCGGCCGTGCCGCCGGTGACCGAGGTCCAGTTGGCGAACAGGAAGTGCGCGATGAAGGACGCGGCGATCGTGGCGATCGCCAGGTACAGGCCCTTGACCCGCAGCGAGGGAATGCCGACCACCGCCCCGCCCGCCATCGCGACCACGCCGCCGGCGAACAGGTTGAAAAGCGCCGGCGTGCCCCAGCGCGCCTCGAGCACCGCCACCGTGTAGGCCCCCAGGCCCATGAAGGCCGCCTGCCCCAGGCTGACCAGGCCGGTGAAGCCGGTCAGCACGTTCAGGCCGGTGGCGCTGGCCACGTTGATCGCGACCAGGCAGGCCAGGTAGAGCCAGTACTCGCTGGCCACGAAGGGAAACGCGACGAGCAGTACGCCCAGCGCGGCCAGCCAGGCCCACTGGGTGCGGGTGTCGAAGAGCGCCTCGTCGGCCGCGTAGCTCTGGGGGGCGGCGCCTATGCGCATGTCACAGTCGCTCGATCTCGTGGGTGCCGAACAGGCCGTAGGGCCTGACCATCAGGATCAGGACCAGCAGCACGAAGGTGGCCAGCAGCTTGAACTCGCCGCCCAGGTAGGCGCCGGCCCAGGCCTCGACCAGCCCGATGAACAGGCCGCCGACCAGCGCGCCCAGCACGCTGTCCAGCCCGCCGAAGATCACCACGACCAGCACCGACAGGCCGAACACCCCCATGGTGGACGAGATGCCGCCGATCGCGCCGACCACGATGCCGGCCACCGCGGCCAGCGCGCCGGCGAACATCCAGGACAGTGAGAACACCTTCGGCACGTCGATGCCCATCGAATACGCGGCCGCCTGGTCCGAGGCGGTGGCCCGCAAGGCCACGCCGCCGCGCCAGAAGCGGAACACGAGCAGCACCGCGGCGATCAGCAGCGCCGCAACGATGAAACCGTAGAACACCTTGGGGGCGATGAAGGCTTCTCCGATCATGATCGGCGTGTTCGGCATGAACTCGGGAAGCCGTCGCGGGTCGGCGGTCCAGATCAACTCGACCAGGCCCACCAGGATCGAGGCCAGCCCCACGGTGACCATGAACACCGAGATCGGCGACTCGCCGAGCATCGGCCGGATCATCGTGCGCTCGACCACCGCGCCCAGCAGCGCGCCGGCCACGACCGCGCCGACGATCGCGAGCCAGGTGGGCAGCGCCATGCCGGCCGCGAAGGCGAAGAACACGTAGGCGCCGATCATCAGCATCTCGCCGATCGCCAGGTTCACCACCCGCGTGGCCTTGTAGATCAGCACGAAGCACAGGCCGGTGAGCGCGTACAGGCCGCCGGAGCCCAGGCCGGCCAGCGAGATCTCGAAGAGGAAGAGCCAGTCGAAGTTCATGCGGCTGCCGTGCTCATGCGCTCGCCGCTTCGGCCGCGCGACCCGCGCCGGCGGCGCCGCGCAGCTTGCGCCGCAGCGCCTCGTGATCCCCCGAACCCAGGTAGGCGCGGATCACCTCGGGGTCGTTCTGCACCTGCTCGGGCCTGCCGTCGGCGATCACCTGCCCGAAGTTCAGCACCACCACGTGGTCCGACAGGTCCATGACCATCCCCATGTCGTGCTCGACCATCAGCACGGTCACGCCCCACTCGGCGCGCACGTCCAGGATGAAGCGCGCCATGTCCTCGGTTTCCTCGCGGTTCATGCCGGCCACCGGCTCGTCGAGCATCAGCACCCTGGGCTGCATGGCCAGCGCGCGCGCCATCTCGACACGCTTCTGAAGGCCGTAGGGCAGCGCTGCGACCGGGGCGTGCCGGATGTGGTCGATCTCGAGGAAGTCGATGATCCGCGACTCGACGTCGGCGCGCAGCGTCATCTCCTCGCGACGCGCCCGCCCGAACCAGGCCAGCGCGTCGAACACGTTGGTCTTCAGGTGCGCATGGCGGCCGAGCTTGATGTTGTCCAGCACCGTCATGCCGCGGAACAGAGCGATGTTCTGGAAGCTGCGCGCCAGCCCCAGCCCCGCGCGCCTGGGCGCCGGCACCCGCGTGATGTCCTGCCCCTGGAAACGGATCGCGCCGGAAGTGGGCCGATAGAAGCCCGAGATCGTGTTGAACAGCGAAGTCTTGCCCGCGCCGTTCGGCCCGATCACCGAGGTGATCGTTCCCGGCCGCACCGAAAAGCTCACCCCCGACAGCGCCTTCACGCCGCCAAAGGCGAGCGAGACCGCGTCGATCTCCAGCACAGGGCGCTCGGCCTCAGCCAGAGGCAGGGCTTCGCCTATCGTCGTCTCCATGTCCCCGTCGTGTCCGGCAAGGGTTGTCGTTCTGTGCCGAGATTAATACCACAAGCCGGAGGCACGGGAAGGCGCGCGGTGCGCGCTGGCCATCACGCGGAGGTACGAAGCGCAACGGCTGACTCGCGCCTCCTCTTCGACGTCCGCAACCGCGCCATGGCGGTCGCCCTTTATGCCGGCGCCAAGAAGCGCGGGAATTCGCCGAATCCACAATAAATTCAGGCAATCAAAGACCGCCTGCACCTTCCGGACCGAGGCGCGGGCGCGAAAGCTGCAAAACCGGACTTGCAGTCGCCGCCGAATACAACTATTCTCCACAATTAAATATATTTACGCATAGGAAAATCCAACCGGGGCTGTTGCTGATATGACCTC
>MEEC01000097.1 GCA_001724315.1 Lautropia sp. SCN 70-15
AACGCCAACTGCCAGCCCTTCAAGTGGACCGCCACCGCAGATTCCATCCTTGAAAAACTGCATCGACTTTGCTCACGTATCTGCGGGACAGGACACTAGGCACACCATGAATATTTCTGCTCATCCATGGCACCTCCTGGGCGTGAGGTTTGAGGTTCAACGGTGTTTGGAAAGCCTGGGTCGACTCACACCTGCGAAGGTGGACCTTGAGTGAGGGGCTGGTGCGGCATTCTGTGCTGCCTCGAGAACGAAGGCGAGGGGCGCCGCCGCTCATGTGCTCAACGTCAAGCTGCAGGTGATGGTTCCCGAGCCGCTGCATCCCAAAGATGCGCCGTCAACAGAGCAAGCCCCTGAACTTCAACGGCCCCCGGCTTGGCCGAACAAGCAGATTGAGCCATACTCTTTGGCGGCCATCTTGACTTCGGACTGGCGCTGGGCCAACGACGACACTCATCTCTTCTTCCGGCTCCGATGCTCGAAGAACTGCGCATGCCGTAACCGACTTTTTCCTGAGTATGAATCGCACCGCGAAAGCGGTAACGGGCGATGCTGTCCGCTTCTGATGACCTCTGGCCATCTCTAGTGTGCAAACCTCGCCGCCGTTGCCTGCTTCGTGTGCGTTGTTTAACGTACATCAGGAGAAAGACATGTCAGAGATCACGTTTGCTGAAAGCCAATCGGCGGACCCAGTGGAGCGCAGCATCGCAAGGCGCGTGACGCGCATCCTCCAAGACAAACGGCTGGGCAAAGAAGAGCGCACAAGTCTCGTCAGACAGGCCCAGCAGGACCTGCTGCAGTACCGCCGCCACCAGGAAGAATCCGCTAGGGCGCAAGCCATCGCCAAAAGCACTGCCTTGCCCCAAGGCTACGAGGCACGCAGCATAACGACCGACAACGGCCGAGTCATGGTCGGCGCACTCAGCCCAGGCCAGCGCTTCGTCTGGCTTGATGCCGATACCGACTCTCAACAAGAACTTTGAACATCCAAATGCCCGCCGCGTGCGGGCATTTTGGGGCGTCGCCGAGCGCGCTTACAGGCGCTGATAAAGGCATTAAGTAGACCCTGAAACCGCTTCCGGACTTCTCCGGAAACCATTCCTGAGAACCTTTGACCGCAGGCCCGTGTTGTCCATAGACTGGGACCCAGCAGCTGCAAATAGGGACGCGAATTCGTCTGCGAAATCCCGCGTGCGCCCGACCGCTGAATCCAAACAGAACACCCGAACGTCATGGCACTCTTGATCGTCCTCCTCTTAACCATCGTGATCGTGGCTGGAGCAATCTGGATGGTCAGCAACACCACTGAGCAGGAGAGGAACGCCGAGGAGGAGGCACGTTCGCCAGCCGGCAGGACCCTGCCCAGCAGGCGCTACACCGTAGTGAGCAACCCCCTGTCGCAAGGTCGATATGGCGCATACGTGAAGGAGCTCCCGGGCTTCACCGCTTACGGTGATACCGCGCAGGCCGCCAGAACCAAGGCCAGTGCACTCGCTCTGCATCTGCTGGCCGCACGGATCGCCGACGGCGAGATGAGCCTGCAAGGCGTGCAGTTCGTGATGCGGGCCGAAACGGATCCAGAGACAGATGAGGCTTTGCCGTCAGAGCACCTGGGCAAGCGAGACTCGGCGGACATGTACGAGCGCAGCTCACACACGCACGGAGACCGATTCCAGCGCCGTGCTAAGGACGCCATCGACGCCACCGTGCGCTGTGGCGTTGGTGTGGAGGCGCCGCAGCCATTGCAGGCGGGGAGCAGGGCACATGAAATCTGACGGCGAACTGCGGATCCGGCAAATCATTCGGCACAGCGTGCTGTTGTACTTTGCGCCGCTTGTGGGTGCATGCAGAGGTATCAGGAGAGAGCTGCGGCGCGTCGAGCGCCAGATTGCGCGGGAAAGACGTGAGCAAGAGAAGAGGGCAGGGTAGAGTCGACGGGCCACATCAGGGCCGCGGCAGTGACAAGCGGACCACCTTCAAAAGAGGATCGTCTGATGGGCGGGATGGAAAGGCCAAGCTGCGGAATCGACGAAAAATTCGGGACATTGCCGCGCAGCTTCAGAGACGTATCTGCAGCCAAGTCCTGGGGACACACCCTGTCCATAACGTAGTCCCGAACGGCGTCACGTGCGGGTGGCTTGGCCGTCGGGCGTCAGCACCCATCCGACTTGGACAGTCTCAGCCACGGACCAAGCGTCGCCTTCAGGCAACCATGACACAGATCGATATCGACGCGTACGCCATCCCCAAGGCTTGATCCCCACCCGGCATCGAATCCGATCTGCTCAAAATTGTTGAACCCAAAGTCTTCGTTGTATCTGGCCTTCGCACCGCACCGATCGCAGGTCACCTCTGCCACGAAGGGGGTTGCAACCGTCTCATGAACTCTCATGGGTAACTCCTCCGACCAGTGAGCCGCTGCTTTGGAATTGCGGTGTGCTGATGCTGACATCGAGCCCTTGAAGATCATTGTCTACCAGGCTTGCGAGCTTCGTCCACGCAATGGGGGTCAAAGTGTTCGAGGTACTTCCGCGTCATTGGAAAACCAACCACCACGTGAAAGCGCGGTGCGCCTCGGCAAACTCTTTTCAGAATGGCAGGCCATCCCTTGCGAGAGCTTGTGTCGACTGGTTTGAAAACTGCGCAGCACGCCTTCATTAACCCTCATCTGAAATTCCGACTCTCCGTCACCAGCCTCCCCAGCAACGGCGACAGGTCCGCCAGCTTCTCGGCAATCAGATTGCACACCTCCCCCTCGCGCTGCCAACGCCCCTTCACGGCGAGCAATCGCGCCCCGAGCAGCACCTCACGCTGAGCCTCGCGCACCCCGCGCCAGACAATCACCTGGATGGCGCCGTGCTCGTCCTCCAGCGAGACGAAGATCGTGCCGTTCGCCGTCTGCGGCTGCTGGCGCACTGTAACCAGGCCGGCCGTGCGCACCAGTCGACCATTCGGCGTTTGGCGCAGCTGCTCCGAAGTTCTCAGTCGATACCGCTCCAAGCGCGGACGCAGAAGCGCCATGGGGTGGCTTCGCAGCGTGAGCCCCACCGAGGCGAAGTCCCACAGCACTTCTTCGCCTTCCTTGGCTGCTTCGATGTCGAGCACATCCTCGTCCACCGGCGCGTCGTGCAGCAGCTCGGGCACCGCGTGCAACGCGGCCGCTTCCCACACCTGCTGCCGGCGGTGCCCCGCCAGGCTCTGCAGCGCACCGGCAGCGGCCAGCAGCTTCATCTCGTGCAGCTCCAGGTGACAGCGCCGGGCCAAGTCTTCGGCGCTGTCAAACGGGGCCTCGCTGCGCCCCTGCACGATGCGCTCAGCACTCTTGCTGCGCAGCCCTCTGATCATGTGCAGACCAAGTCGGACGGCAGGCACTTGGGGCAGGTCTTCCAGGGTGGACTCCACGTCGCTGTGCATCACGTCCACGGGCCGCACTTCGACACCATGGCGACGGGCATCCTGGACCAACTGGCTGGGTGAGTAAAAGCCAAGCGGCTGGCTGTTGAGCAGCGCGGCCAGAAACGCCGCCGGTTCGTGGCACTTGATCCAGCACGATGCGTACACCAGCAGCGCGAAGCTCGCCGAATGGCTCTCCGGGAACCCGTACTCCGAAAATCCCTTGATCTGCTCGAAGATCGATTCGGCGAACGCCTGCTCGTACCCGCGCGCCGTCATGCCATCGACGATCTTGCTGTAGTACTTCTCCAGCCCGCCTTTGCGCTTCCAAGCCGCCATCGCCCGGCGCAGGCCGTCCGCTTCCCCGGCTGAGAAACCCGCGGCGAGCATGGCCACCTGCATCACCTGTTCTTGAAACACCGGCACGCCCAGGGTACGGCCCAGCGCCAGTTCAAGGTCCTTGCTCGGATAGGTGACCGGCTCCTTGCCCTGGCGCCGGTTGAGGTACGGGTGCACCATGCCGCCCTGGATCGGCCCAGGGCGCACGATGGCGACCTGGATCACCAGATCGTAGAAGCAGCGCGGACGGTGCCTGGGCAGCATGCTCATCTGCGCGCGGCTCTCGATCTGGAACACGCCCACGGTGTCGGCCTTGCAGATCATGTCGTAGGTGGCGCTGTCTTCCGATGGAATGTCCTGCATGCCGAACGCATAGCCGCGCCGGTCGGAGATGAAGTCGAGCGCACGCCGGATGGCCGACAGCATGCCGAGCGCCAGCACATCGACCTTGAGCAGGCCCGCCGCATCCAGGTCGTCCTTGTCCCACTGAATGACCGTGCGATCGGGCATGGAGGCGTTCTCCACCGGAACCATGCGGCACAGGAGGTCGCGGGTGAGCACGAAGCCGCCCGTGTGCTGGGACAGGTGCCTCGGGAACCCGATCAGCTGCCCGGTCAGTTCGACAAGCTGGCGCACCGCGAGCGAATCGGGCGCGAGACCGAGTTCATCGAAGCGCTCGCGCCTCACTTGTTTGCCATCGAACCACTGCTGGCCCTTGGCAAGGGCATCCACAGTCGCGTCGTCAAAGCCGAGCGCCTTGCCGACATCGCGGATGGCCGAGCGGGGCCGATAGGTGATGACGGCCGCGGTGAGCGCAGCGCGCTCGCGCCCATATTTGGCGTAGAGGTATTGGATGACTTCTTCGCGCCGCTGGTGTTCGAAGTCGATGTCGATGTCGGGTGGCTCGTTGCGCTCCCTGGAGATGAAGCGCTCGAACAGCACCGACATGCGCGCAGGGTCCACTTCGGTGACACCCAGGCAGTAGCAGACCACGCTGTTGGCCGCAGAGCCCCGGCCCTGGCACAGGATGTGGCGCGAACGGGCGAATGCCACGATGTCGTACACCGTCAGGAAGTAGGGCTCGTACTGGAGCTCGCAGATCAGTTCGAGCTCATGCTCGATCTGCTCCTGCACTTTGGTCGGAATGCCCTGGGGCCAGCGCCGCCCGGCACCTTCGTACGTGGCCTGGCGCAGATAGCTCGCGGCCGTATGGCCCGCAGGCACCACCTCATCGGGATATTGGTAGCGCAGTTCGTCGAGGCTGAAGCTGCAACGCTCGGCCACGCGCACCGTCTCTTGCAGCAGTTCGGCAGGAAACGTCTGCGCGAGCCGAACCCGGCTGCGCAGATGCCGCTCTGCACCGCGCTGCAGCGCGTAGCCACATTCGGTCAAGGGCTTGCCAATCCGCGTGGCCGTGAGCACGTCCTGCAAAGGCTTGCGCGAACGCACATGCATGTGCACGTCACCGACCGCCACCAGCGGCAATGCGGTCAGGCTGGAGAGCTCGCGCATGCGGTGGAGCCAGAGCTCGTCGTCGAGTTGGCGCACCTGCTCGACGCCAATCCAGCAGCGGCCCGTGAATTGCTTCAGGGCCCAGCGACCGAGATGCTCCAGATCGCCATTACTGGCGCCGCGCTCAGGACACACGAGCGCCAGGCAGTCGGCCAAGGCGCTTCCCGCGATGTCCTCCAAGTCCACCCGGTAGCTGCCCTTCTCGGACGAGCGCCGCAGGCGGGTGATGAACGCGCACAGGTTGCCGTAGCCATGGAGGTTCTGCGCCAGGACCACGAGGGTGCAGGCCGGCCCGTGGTGGGAAGCTTGTCGGTTGATGCTGAACTGCGCGCCGATCAACAGAGGGAGCCCCGCTTCCTTGGCGGCCACATGCGCGCGCACCACCCCAGCCATGCTGCATTCGTCGGTGATGGCCAGGGCGCTGTATCCCAGTGCCTTGGCGCGTTCGACCAGTTCCTCGGGGCGGCTCGCGCCACGCAGGAAGCTGAAGTTGGACAGACAGCGCAGTTCGGCATAGGCAGGTAGTCCGCCGACCGATGGGGCGCTGCGCATGGGCGCATGGGCCATGGCCGCCTACCCGAAGTGCCCGTGCAGGAACCAGGCAGTCTGGTCTCCCGCCAGCCGTTCCTGAAAAACCCACAGCACGCCCGCGTGCGGGCTCAGAGCCAGCCAGTAGTCGCGCTGGACATTGAGGGGCTGTGCGTCTTCGCCCTCGGGGCGGTGCCACCAGCCGCCCTCGACCCGGTCCGGGCCGAGCAGCATCTGCAGGCGCCCCTGGTAGATGGGTACATGCTCGCGCTCACACAGTCGCATGGGTTCTTTGAGAATCCAGGTGGGTAGAGGAAGCGCAGGGACCTGCGTACTGGCGCTTGCACGGGCGCTCCTGGGCACGGCCGCGCCCTCCCAGCGCTGCATCCATTCGAGGCGGTGGTCGGGACAGAGCGCAGCGCTTCGCACACAGTGCGCACCCAGACGCGCCTGGATACGCTCGAGCGCGAGCGCGATGCCTGCACCTTTGGAGGGCGTCTCTGGCAGCAGCGAGCGGCTGTTCTCCACCACCGGTGCCACTTCGGTAGCGATCAGTTCGATATCGCCGACGGGCGCGAGGAGCTTGGTGCGGGCCAGGTGTTCAGACAGAAGCCGGGCAAAGTGCGCCACGCTTTGCATGGGCTGCGCGGTCCGGATGGTGATCTCCCCGCCGCTGCCTGCGTCCCTGGAGCGCATGGCATCGTGGAGCCAGCGCAGCGTGAACGCACTGGCGCCCAGGCGCCGTGCGCAGAGCCATGCCGCCATCTGCACCAGGAGGCGGTGCGCGCCAAACAGCAGTCCGGGAGCAGTCTCTACGCGGGACATGAACTCCAGGCGGGCAGAGAAGCTCTCGGGGAGCGTGAGCCAGTTGTAAGCTTCGGGGCGCAGGCCATAGGCCTGGTCGAGGGCGGTCAGAAGCGCTGTGTCGAAACGCCGCACGAGTCCCCCACGCGGCAACGCCCGCACGTCGCCGAGTGTGCGGCAACCGATGCGCGCCAAGGTCGCTTCGTGTACGGCCACCTGGGTGAGGGACGACAACGGCAGCGTGTCGAGCACCCTGGCCAGCGGTAGACCCATGCCATCGGAGCGCCCATTGCGCCCCAGGGCAAGCGCCGCCAGGCCGCTCGGCGCCCAGGCAATGCGGGCCCCGATCTCTGCGGCGCCGTCTTCCATCGACTGGCGCAGCCGCTCCATGCCACCGAACAGCCGGGCGCTCGCGTCCACTTCGGCCAGCACTGCCTCTTCCAGCAAGGCCACCCTCGACGTGAACTGCAATGCCCAGATGCCGAGAGAAGCTGCATCAATGGGCGAGTGGCTGGGTGAATCGGGCTGGACGGGGTGCAATGCGGCCCAGTGCGCCGGCATCGGGGGACTCCTGAGGAGAAAGTGCGGCGCCCGGCAGGGGGTCCTGGAGCGCAATAAGTCGGGGAGGCAGTACGCGCGCGAGCTGCCCTGGCAGCGCAGGCAACTGCAGAGCCTGGTCCAGCGAAGAACCGCGGCGTTTGGCGATCCGTACTTCGAGCTCCCAGCCCGCGCCCAGGGCTACCGCGACACGCAGCGGCGCCGACGATGCGTCGCGCAAGGCGGTCACGGGCCGAAACAGGAATACCGGCGCTTCGCAACCGTGCGCTTGCACCTGGAGTCGGCGAATCTGCTCAGGCCGCGCTTGCGGCAGCCAGGAGAGGATGGCACCCGCGGGATCGGCCTTGATAACCTGCTCGGTGGCCCACAGGCGGTCGGCAGGCGTTGCAGCTTCTATCCAGACCACCTGGTCGGCAGAAAGTCCCAGCTGGCAGAGCCCACCGACGTGCGGTTCCTTGGGGGGCGCAATCAGGTACAGGCGTCCTCGCTCTCTGGTCAGCGACGGAATGGCCGGCCCGAGCAGGCGCCACTCGCAAATGGCCGTTTGTGCCGTGAGGAGCTCCGTCAGACTGCGGGTTGGCCAACCCCCTCCCGGCAACTGGGCGTCGAGCGCGGAAAAGCCGGTGGGCACCGTGATCGGATGGGTTCCGCCCAGCTCCGTGCCTCGCCAGATCGCCTCCGCCACATGCGGTGGCAAGGGCTGGGGCGCGGGCGCAGACGTGCGCAGTCCAACCGTGGGTCCCGAGGGGACTTGGCTGGCATCCGGGTCAGAAAGGTCGGCGAGAGCGGGCGTCAAAGTGCTTCTGAAGACTGTATATAAATACAGTATAGAGCCGCACTTATCGCATTGACGAGGCAAAAATTGGCTTTGTGGTCGCCCTGCTGGCGACATCAACAGGTTTGATAGCAGGGGTTCTAGAGGCGGTGCGTCTTAGCTGTCCCTGGCTCGAATTCTCCGGTCGTATGACCCTTCAGTGCGCTCGGAAAAGGACGCTGGCGGGTCAATGCTCGAAGATGGAAAACACCAGCCACGACATCCGACACGCGGCCCTATGTGCAATCGCTATAGCCCCCCGAAGTTGCTCGACATTGAACGCGAGTGGGCCGTGGGTAGGCAGAACCCGCTGCGCTGGTGGGACGAAGTGCTGTTCCCGCGCGGCACGGGGCCCTTCATACGGCGCGCGCGAGACACCTCGGCCTACGAGCGTGAGTTGGTGGTGGGGCAATGGGGTTTGATTCCCTGGTTCGCCAAGGAGCCGCGTTTGAAGTACCCGACCAACAACGCACGCAGTGAAGAGCTGGCGAACAAGGCAAGCTACAAGCATCCGTGGGCGCGAAGCCAGCGCTGCATCATTCCTGCCGCAGATTTTGATGAACCCAATTGGGAGACCGGGCGCAATGTCTGGTGGCGATTCAAAAGAGCCGACGGCGCACCCTGGGGCTTGGCGGGCTTGTGGAATCTGTGGGCCGATCCAGCGACCGGCGAGTTGCACGAGAGCTATACGATGCTAACCATCAATGCGGACGCACATCCACTGATGCGTCGCATGCACAAGCCCGATCCGAAGCTTCCCGCAGACGCGCAGGACAAGCGAAGCGTCATTCCGGTTGAAACGGGTGATGTCGATACCTGGCTTGCGGGAACAGTGGAGCAGGCGCAGCGGCTGCTGCAGCTTCCTCCGGTTGAGGTGTTCGACGCCAGGCCGGCGCCACCTGGCTGAGCTCGAGTGCCCCAGACTGGGCTGGTTTCACGGCCACCGCTCAGGTACTTGGGGTGAGCGTGTTTAGAAAACCCGAGGCGATTCAGCTACGTCCAGTTGCTCAAGCGCGAACGCATCCGCCGGCGGATCTATACAACCCGTGACGATGCGCGATCGGACGTCTTCAACTACATCGAAATGTTCTACAACT
>MEEC01000098.1 GCA_001724315.1 Lautropia sp. SCN 70-15
GGCTCGCCGACGAGGAGTTCCGGCGCGCGGGAGCCGTCGATCCGGCCAGCGCCGGCCTTCGGGCGCAGCGGGTCGCGCCGCTGCTCGACGTGCACGAGTGGGACTGGGCCCGGGCGGAACTGCGCGCGGCGCAGGCGATGCGCCCCGACGACCACCGCGTGCGACGCGCGGCCGATCTCTGGGCGGTTCACGAACTGCGGGAGCTCGACCTGAGCGCCGAGTGGGGCACCTCCAGCAGCGGCACGCCCACCGGCAGCGATGACTGGCGGATCGAGGCGCGTCTCTACACGCATCCGCTGGCTTCGAACTGGCGGCTGTTCGGACAGGCCACGCGGGCCCGCGCCGATTTCGACACCAGCGTCGCGCGCTGGCACCGGGAGGGAGTCGGCGCCGAGTACCGAGCGCGCGACCTGCTGCTGAGCGCCGCGCTCACCGACGGTTCGTCGGGCAAGGCCGGCGTCGAGGCCGCCGCTGCCTGGCAGCCCGACGACCACTGGTCGCTGACCCTGCAGTCGGCCAGCGTCAGCAGCAACGTGCCGCTGCAGGCCTGGAACGCCGGCGTGCGCGCGGGCGAGATCGGGCTGGGCGCGCGCTACGCGGTGAACGAATCGCGCAGCTTCGGCGCGGGCCTGTCCCGCATGGACTTCAGCGACGGCAACGATCGCGACCAATGGTGGGTGTCCTGGTTCGAGCGCTGGGTGTCGGAGCCGCGCTGGCGGGTCGAGACCACCGCCTCGCTCGGCGGTTCGGCGAACTCGCTGGCCGGCGCCCCTTACTTCAATCCGGGCAGCGACCTGACCGCCAGCGTCGAGCTGGCCGGCGAATGGCTGAACTGGCGCCGCTACGAGCGGCAGTTCCGCCAGCGTGCGGCGCTGACCCTCGGCCAGTACGCGCAGGAGGGCTTCGGCAGCGGCTCGATCGTGGGCGTGTCCTACGAGCACGTCTGGGAGCTCGACCGTCGCCTGTACCTGCGCTACGGCGTCGGCCGTTCGCTGCGCCCGTACGACGGCGAGCGCACCGGCCGCACCGTGGCCCGCGTCACGCTGGAAGGGAGGTTCTGAGTTGGTCTCGCGTGTGCTGAGTCTCGCTGCGGCGATCCTGTCGTCGGTGCTGATGGCGCTGCCGCAGCCCTCGCTGGCGCGCGCGCCGGGAATCCCGGCCGGCGCCTTCGTCGCGCTGTCCTATCACGAGGTGCCCGGGGACGGCCCGCGCGAGGCCGCGCCGGGCGCGGGCCGCTACGGCGTCGAGGCCTCCTACCTGATCGCGCAGTTCGCCTGGCTGCGCGAGAACGGCTACCGACCGGTGAGCCTGGCCGAAATCGCCGAGGCGCGCGCCGGCGGCAAGCCGCTGCCGCCCAGGGCGGTGCTGCTGAGCTTCGACGACGGCTACGCCGACTTCTACGAGCGCGTGTACCCGGTGCTGCAGCTGTTCAGCTATCCGGCCGTGATCGCCCTGGTCGGCAAGTGGATGGACGTGCCGGCCGGCGGCCAGGTCGACTATGACGGCAAGCCGATGCCGCGCGAAGCCTTCCTGTCCTGGGGGCAGGTGCGCGAGATGGTGGGCTCGGGCCTGGTCGAGGTGGCCTCGCACTCCTACGACCTGCATCGCGGCGTGCTGGGCAACCCGCAGGGCAACATGCAGCCGGCGGCCACCACCCGGATCCACGATGCCGCCACCGGCCGCTACGAGACCGACGAGGCCTGGCTCGCCCGGGTGCGCGACGATCTCGATCGCAACAGCCGCCTGATCGAGCGCGAGACCGGCAAGCGGCCGCGGGCGATGGTCTGGCCCTACGGCCGCTACAACGGAGCGCTGCAGGAAGTCGCGCGCGAGCTCGGCATGCCGATGATGCTCACGCTGCAGGGCGGGCCCAACCTGGCCGGCGATCCGCTCGACCGGATCAGGCGGATCATCGTCGAGTTCAATCCGAAGCTTGGCGCCTTCGTCGACGAGATCGAGCGGGTCTGGCCCGAGGATCCGCAGCGCGTGGTCCACGTCGATCTCGACTACGTCTACAGTCCGGACGCGGCCGAGCAGGAGCGCAACCTGTCGGCGCTGCTCGACCGGATCCAGGCGATCGGGCCCACGACGGTCTACCTGCAGGCCTTCGCCGATCCCGACGGCGACGGCGAGGCCGATGCGCTCTACTTCCCGAACCGCCACCTGCCGGTGCGCGCCGACCTGTTCAACCGGGTCGCCTGGCAGCTCGAGACGCGGGTCGGCGTGCAGGTCTACGCGTGGATGCCGATGCTGGCCTACCGGCTGCCCGAAGGCCATCCGGCGCGCGACGAGATCGTGCGTGCCGCGCCTGGCAAGGCGGGTTCGTCCTACCGCAGGCTCTCGCCCTTCTCTGCGGCGGCCCGCCAGGCGGTGCGCGAAATCTACGAGGACCTCGGCCGGCACGCCCATTTCGCGGGCCTGCTCTTCCACGACGACGGCCTGCTTGGGGACCACGAGGATGCCAGCCCCGAGGCCCTGGCGGTGTACCGCGACCAGTGGGGCCTGCCGGGCTCGGTGGACGCGATCCGCGCCGACCCGGCGCTCGCCGAACGCTGGGCGCGGCGCAAGACCGACTGGCTGGTCGACTTCACGCGCGAGCTGGCCGGCGCCGCCAGCCGCTTCACCGCGCCGCTGAAGACCGCGCGCAACCTGTACGCGGCGCCGGTGCTCGATCCGCAGGCCCGGCACTGGTTCGCGCAATCCCTGCCGGCCTTCCTCGGCGGCTACGACTACACCGCGCTGATGGCCATGCCCTACATGGAGAACGCCGAGGATCCTGCCCGCTTCCTGCAGGCGCTCGTCGATGCGGTGTCGGCGCAGCCCGACGGCCTGGCGCGCACCGTGTTCGAGCTGCAGGCCCGCGACTGGCGCAACGGCGAAGCGGTGCCGTCCGCCGAGCTGGTCGGCTGGATCAGGCAGCTCGAGCTCGCCGGCGCCCGCCACATCGGCTACTACCCGGACGACGCGCGCGCCGACGTGCCCGAGATGCGGCCGATCGTGCCCGCCTTCTCGGTTCGTTCCCTTCCGCAGCGCTAGCCACGATGAACATGAGCATTGCATCGATCGGACAGGCCCTGACCGACTTCGCCTTCTACTACCCGCTGTTCATGGCCTATCTGTGGATGGCGGGGGCGCTCTTCTACTGGCATCGCCACGAGCGCAAGGCCGGCAAGGTCGACCAGCCGCCCGCGCTCGACGAGTACCCGAGCGTGGCGGTCATCGTTCCCTGCTTCAACGAGGAGGCGCACGCGGAAGAGACCATCGGCTGCCTGATGCGCTCGAAGTACCCGAACCTCGAGGTGATCGCGGTCGACGACGGCAGCATCGACGACACCGGCGCGGTGCTCGAGCGGCTCGCCGCCCGCTACCCCGCGCTGCGGGTGGTGCGGCTGATGCGCAACCAGGGCAAGGCCGCCGCCTTGAACACGGCCGCGACGATGACCCGCGCGGAGATCCTGGTCTGCATCGACGGCGACGCGCTGCTCGATCCCTGGGCCGTGCACTGGCTGGTGGCCCACTTCCGCTGGCCGCGCGTGGGCGCCGTCACCGGCAATCCGCGCGTGCGCACGCGTTCGACCCTGCTGGGCCGCCTGCAGGTCGGCGAGTTCTCGTCGACGATCGGCCTGATCAAGCGGGCGCAGCGCACCTACGGGCGGGTCTTCACCGTGTCGGGCGTGGTGGCGGCCTTTCGCCGAAGCGCGCTGCACGACGTGGGCTACTGGAGCACCGACATGCTCACCGAGGATGTCGACATCTCGTGGAAGCTGCAGGCCCGCCACTGGGACGTTCGCTTCGAGCCGAACGCGCTGTGCTGGATCCTGATGCCCGAGACCCTGCGGGGACTCTGGAAACAGCGCCTGCGCTGGGCCGCCGGCGGCATGCAGGTCCTGGCGAAGAACTGGCGCCCGCTTCAGGCCTGGCGCCAGCGCCGGATGTGGCCGGTGTTCGCCGAGTACCTGACCAGCGCGTTCTGGGCCTACACGATGCTCGGGCTCTTCCTGGTGTGGCTGCTGAGAGTCGTGTTCGGCGTGCCCACGCCCATCGACGGCTCGTCGCTGATCCCGAGGTGGTCGGGGGTGGTCATCGGCACCACCTGCCTGCTGCAGATCGCCGTCGGCATGCTGCTCGACGCCAGGCTCGAGAAGGGCCTGTTCCGCTACTTCTTCTGGATGATCTGGTACCCGCTCGCCTTCTGGCTCCTCAGCGCGCTCACCACGGTGGTGGGCGTGCCGAAGGCCCTGTTTCGTACGACTGGAAAACGCGCAAGATGGAAAAGCCCGGATCGGGGACTGCTTCCCCAAGACCGCTGATCATCGAGCGACCGGACCTGCAGTCGCGGTCGCAAAGACTGATTTCGACGACGCTCACCGCGTTCTTCTGGGCGCTGTGGCTCTACCTGTGGCTGCCGGTGGTGGCGCTGGTCGGCTGGTGGCTGGGCGCCACCCGCTTCTACGACGAGATGGTTCGGCTGGAGGGCTACAAGCCCCTGGTCGAGCTGCTCGGCTGGTATGCGGTCTGCATCGTGGCGCTCGCGGGTTCGCTGATCGTCTGGGCCCTGTACAACATCTTCCGCTTCCGCGGGCGCGAGCGCCGCAAGGCGAGGCCGCTGGTGCGGGTCGGCCAGGTGGCCGAGCACGTGGGGGTCGAGCCCGACACGCTGCTGGCCTGGCAGCGCGCCCGGATCCTGCACGTGATGCACGACGAGGCGGGCCGGATCGAGTCGGTCGAAACGATTGCCGTGCCCTCCGGGGAGCAGGGCGCGGCCGATGCCGGAGAGTCCGGCCCCGAGACCCTGCTCAGGGATCCGGCGCTCGCCTGATCGGGCGCAAGCCGGGCGCGAGTCCCCGGCCGGCCAGGGGACAAGCGCCGCGGCATCGGGCGAGCGGGTAGACTTCGCGCGCCTGTCCGAAAGTCCCCGACGATGACCTCCCCCATGATTCCTTCTGCCGCCGCCGGCGCGGGCTGGCGGCGCCGGCTTGCCGATCTCCTCGAAGCCCCGCGCATGCAGGGCGCGCTGATCGCGCTGATCCTGGTGAATGCCGCCGTGCTCGGCCTCGAGACTTCGCCATCGGTGATGGCCCGTTGGGGCGGACTCCTGGTGCGCATCGACACGGCGATCCTCGCCGTCTTCGTCGTCGAGATCGCGCTGCGGCTGGTCGCACGCGGGCCGCGCTTCTTCCGCGACCCGTGGGCGGTGTTCGATTTCGTGGTCGTCGGGATCGCCCTGTTGCCGGCCTCGGGTCCCTTCGCGGTGCTGCGCGCCTTGCGGGTGCTGCGCGTGCTGCGGCTGATGACCTTCGTGCCGAGCATGCGCCGCGTGGTCGGCGGCCTGCTGGCGGCGATCCCGGGCCTGAGCTCGGTCTTTGCGGTGATCGCGCTGATCTTCTACGTGGGCTCGGTCATGGCGACCAAGCTGTTCGGCGGGCAGTTCCCGGAGTGGTTCGGCTCGCTGGGCGCCAGCGCCTACACGCTGTTCCAGGTGATGACCCTCGAGAGCTGGTCGATGGGGATCGCACGTCCGGTCATGGAGGCCTTCCCCCATGCCTGGGCCTTCTTCGTGCCCTTCATCCTGATCGCCACGTTCACGATGCTGAACCTGTTCATCGCGGTGATCGTCAATGCGATCCAGGCCGAGCACGCGGCCGAGCACGAGACCGAGGTGAGGGACATCGAGTCGGCCGTCTCGGCGCACGCCGACGAGCGCGCCGATGCGCTGCACGTCGAGATCCGTGCCTTGCGCGCGGAGGTGGCGCGGCTCGCCGCGCTGCTCGAGAAGCGGGGCTGAGCGACCGCGCGCCGCAGGTACACTGCGGCCACCGTGTCCAGCCCGCGCCCCCTCCTGCAGGTCTTCGGCAGCCGCCGCATCGCGGCGATGCTGCTGCTGGGTTTCGCCAGCGGGCTGCCGCTGGCGCTCTCGTCGGGCACGCTGCAGGCCTGGCTCACGGTCGAGGGCATCGACATCGCCACGATCGGCTTCTTCGCGCTGGCCGGCCTGCCCTACACCTTCAAGTTCGTCTGGGCGCCGCTGGCGGACCGCTTCGAGCCGCCGATGCTGCCCGGCCGGCGCCGCAGCTGGCTGATGGTCACCCAGCTCGGGCTGGCCGCGCTGTGCTTCGTGATGGCCACGCTGGATCCGCGCGTGTCGGTGATGGCCGTGGGCGCCTGCGCGGTGGCGATCGCCTTCCTGTCCGCTTCGCAGGACATCGTCTTCGACGCCTACCGCACCGACCTGCTGGACGAGAACGAGCGGGGCGCCGGCGCGGCCGTGTCGGTGCTCGGCTACCGGCTCGCGATGCTGGTGTCGGGCGGGCTGGCGCTGATCATCGCCGACCAGTGGCTGGGCTGGCCGAACATGTTCCGGCTGATGGGCGGCCTGTTCGGCCTGATGGCGCTGGTCACGCTCTGGTCGCCCAGGCCGCCGCCTGCCGACACCCTGCGCAGCGACGTGCGCCGCGAGCTGGTCGGCTTCGTGGCCATGCTGGCGGCCGGCGCCGGCAGTTTCTGGCTGCTGCGCCAGCTGCCCTGGGACTGGATCGGCGAGGGGCGCTTCGCCCGGCTCGCCGCGGACACGCTGATGCTGGTCGTGGCCTGCGTGGCCGCGCTGCGCGCCGCGCGCGCGGCGGGCTTTCCTTCCTTCCTCGCGCCGTGGGATGCCTTCTTCTCGCGCGAGAAGGCGGCCTGGCTGCTCGCGCTGATCGTGCTCTACAAGCTGGGCGACGCCTTCGCGGGCAGCCTGTCGACCAGCTTCCTGATTCGTGGCGCCGGCTTCACGCCCACCGAGGTGGGCGCGGTGAACAAGGTGCTGGGGCTGGTCGCCACGATCGTGGGCGCGCTGGCCGGCGGCGCCTGGCTCGCGAAGCGCCCGCTGTACGCCTCGCTGATGCTGTTCGGCATCCTGCAGGCGGTCTCGAACTTCGGTTACTGGCTGATCTCGGTGCTGCCCAAGAGCTACGGGCTGATGGCCGCCGCCATCGGTTTCGAGAACCTGTGCGGGGGCATGGGCACCGCCGCCTTCGTGGCCTTCCTGATGGCGCTCACCGACCGGCGCTTCTCCGCGGCCCAGTACGCGCTGCTGTCGGCGCTGGCCGCGGTGGGGCGGGTCTACGTGGGCCCGGCCTCGGGGGTGATGGTCGCCGCCTTCGGCTGGCCGACCTTCTTCGTGTTCACCGTCGCGGCGGCCTTGCCCGGGCTGCTGCTGCTCGCCTGGCTGCGGCCGCAGGTGGCGGCGCTCGGCGGGCCGCCGGAGCCGGGGCGGCAGGAGCCGTCGTAGGCGCGCCGAGCGCCGTGGAGATCTGCGCCGCGGCCTGCAGCATCTCCGGCAGGACCTGCTGTCGCATCGCCTCGAGCGTGAAGCGGGAGGCCTGCAGGCCGGCGTTCAGCGCGGCCACCACCTTGCCGCCCGGTCCGCGCAGCGGCACCGCGATCGAACGCAGCCCCAGCTCGAGCTCCTGGTCCAGGATGCACCAGCCGTCGCGCCTGACCTGTGCGATCCGCCGCGCCAGCTCGGCGGGATCGGTCACGGTGCGTTCGGTGTAGGCGGGCAGGGGCGCCGCCTCGGCCAGCAGCGCGTCGAGCCCGGCTTCGGGCAGCGCGGCCAGCAGCACGCGCCCGAGCGAAGTCGCGTGGGCCGGCAGCCGCGAGCCGATGCCCAGGTTGATCGACATGATCCGGGTGCGGGTCGGCACCCGCGCCACGTAGACGATGTCGCGCCCATCGAGCACCGCGATCGAGCAGCTCTCGTGGATCCGCTCGACCAGCTCGACCAGGAAGGGCTGGGCCAGGTCCCAGATGCCCTGCGCGTGCAGGTAGGCGAAGCCGAGCTTCAGCACCCTGGGGCGCAGCGAGAACAGCCGGCCGTCGGTCTCGGCGTAGCCGAGCTCGCAGAGCGTGAGCAGCAGCCGGCGCGCCGCGGCGCGGGTCAGGCCGGCGCGGCGGGCGACCTCGGACAGCGTCATGGCAGCGTGCTCGCGGTCGAAGGCCTCGATGACCGCCAGCCCGCGCGCGAAGGACTGGACGAAATCGGGAGGCTCCGCGGTTGACAGGCGGCCGACGTCGGCCTCTAATGCCGGCTTCATGTGCGCTATTTGAACATGTGTGCGCTATGCGCACAACAGGCCCACAGCCGATCGCGCTGCCGGGCAAGACAGAGGACTCCCGATGATCGACAAGACCGTTGCCTCGCTGGAGGAGGCCGTCGCCGGCATCCACGACGGCGCCACCATCATGATCAGCGGCTTCGGCGGCGCGGGCCAGCCGGCCGAGCTGATCGACGCGCTGATCGCCCAGGGCGCGAAGGACCTCACCATCGTCAACAACAACGCGGGCAACGGCGAGACCGGCCTGGCTGCGCTGCTCAAGGCGGGCAGGGTGCGCAAGATCCTCTGCTCCTTCCCGCGCCAGGCCGACTCGTACGTCTTCGACGAGCTCTACCGCAGCGGCAAGCTCGAGCTCGAGCTGGTGCCGCAGGGCAACCTCGCCGAGCGGATCCGCGCGGCGGGCGCGGGCATCGGCGGCTTCTTCACGCCGACCGGTTTCGGCACCCAGCTTGCCGAGGGCAAGGAAACGCGCCGGATCAACGGTCGCGACTACGTCCTCGAGTATCCGATCCACGCCGACTTCGCGCTGGTCAAGGCGCGCAAGGGCGACCGCTGGGGCAACCTGGTCTACCGCAAGACCGCGCGCAACTTCGGCCCGATCATGGCGGCTGCCGCGAAGTGCGCGATCGCGCAGGTCGACGAGATCGTCGAGCTCGGCGCGCTCGACCCCGAGGCCATCGTCACGCCCGGGATCTTCGTCAAGCGCGTGGTGCAGGTCGGCACGGCGCGGGTCGGGGCTGCGGCCTGAGCCGACAAGGAGAACGCGATGAACAAGCTGACCCGAGACCAGATCGCCGCGCGCGTGGCGCGCGAACTCCCCTACGGCGCCTACGTGACCCTGTGCATCGGCCTGCCGACCCTGGTGGCCAACCACCTTCCGCAGGGGCGCGAGATCGTCCTGCACAGCGAGAATGGCATCCTGGGCATGGGCCCGGCGCCGG
>MEEC01000099.1 GCA_001724315.1 Lautropia sp. SCN 70-15
CTGGCCCTGCGCGCCGTGCAGGCGGTCTCGGCGCGCAAGGACCGGCGCATCGGCGAGGCGGCGGCCAGCGTGCGCGAGGAGCAGGTCCAGGAAAAGCGCAAGATCTTCGAAGAAGACTCGGCGCCGATCCGGATCGAACCGCCGGTGGCGCGGATCCAGCCTTCCGAGCGGGCAGTGGCCGAGCGCCAGTCCACGCTGTTCATGGACCTGCCGGCCGACACCGAGCTGCCACCGCTGTCGCTGCTCGACGAGCCGCCGGCGCAGCAGGAGACCGTGTCGGCCGAGACCCTCGAGTACACGTCGCGGCTGATCGAGAAGAAGCTTTCCGACTTCAACGTGGCGGCCAACGTGGTCGCCGCGCAGCCCGGGCCGGTCATCACGCGCTACGAGATCGAGCCGGCCACCGGCGTGAAGGGCAGCCAGATCGTCAACCTGTCCAAGGACCTGGCCCGCGCGCTGTCGCTGGTGTCGATCCGGGTGGTCGAGACCATCCCCGGCAAGAACCTGATGGGCCTCGAGCTGCCGAACGCGCGCCGCCAGACGGTTCGCCTGTCCGAGATCCTCGGCTCGCAGGTCTACGCGAACAGCGCCTCGCCGCTCACGCTGGCGCTGGGCAAGGACATCGCCGGCAACGCGGTGGTGGCCGACCTGGCCAAGATGCCGCACCTGCTGGTGGCCGGCACCACCGGCTCGGGCAAGTCGGTGGGCATCAACGCGATGCTGCTGTCGCTGCTCTACAAGGCCGACCCGAGCCAGGTGCGGCTGATCCTGATCGACCCCAAGATGCTCGAGATGAGCACCTACGAGGGCATCCCGCACCTGCTCGCGCCGGTGGTCACCGACATGCGCCACGCCGGCAACGCGCTGAACTGGTGCGTGGCCGAGATGGAGCGCCGCTACCGGCTGATGAGCAAGCTGGGCGTTCGCAACCTGTCGGGCTACAACGCCAAGATCGCCGATGCCGAGAAGCGCGAGGAGCTGATCCCGAACCCGTTCTCGCTGACCCCGGACGCCCCCGAACCGCTTGGCCGCCTGCCGCAGATCGTGGTCGTCATCGACGAGCTGGCCGACCTGATGATGGTCGTCGGCAAGAAGGTCGAGGAGCTGATCGCGCGTCTCGCGCAGAAGGCGCGCGCGGCCGGCATCCACCTGATCCTGGCCACGCAGCGGCCGTCGGTCGACGTGATCACCGGCCTGATCAAGGCGAACATCCCGACCCGGATCGCCTTCCAGGTGTCGAGCAAGATCGACTCGCGCACCATCCTCGACCAGATGGGCGCCGAATCGCTGCTGGGGCAGGGCGACATGCTCTACATGCCGCCGGGCAGCGGCCTGCCGATGCGGGTGCACGGCGCCTACGTGGCCGACGACGAAGTCCACGCGGTGGTCCAGCACTGGCGCGAGCTGGGCGACGAGCCGCAGTACATCGAAGGCATCCTCGAAGGCGGGGTGCCGGATGAAGTCGACGCGGGCAGTGCGGTCGGTTTCGGCGGGCTGTCGCAAACGCTGGCCGAGGCTGGCGTCGACGGCGAGGCCGATCCGATGTACGACCAGGCGGTGGCCGTCGTCGTCAAGCACAAGCGGGCGTCGATCTCGCTGGTGCAGCGCCACCTGCGCATCGGCTACAACCGCGCCGCGCGCCTGCTCGAGCAGATGGAGAAGTCCGGGCTGGTGTCCGGCATGGCCACCAACGGCAACCGCGAGTTGCTGGTGCCGCAGCATAAGGGCGAGGACTGAAGCCCATTCGCGTAAGCGGCTGTGAATCTTTCGCATGCCGCGTATCGCTCGCCGGGCGACGGGCCGCGGCATGCTAATTTCTCGGCCATGACCCAGATCACTGCTCCGATGCCCGCCTCGCGCCCGCATGTCCGGCGTCGCGGGAGCTTCGCAACCGTCCTCGCCGCGTCCGTCCTCGCTCTCGTGATGCAGGCGCTCGCCGCGGCGCCGTCCTTCGCCGCCGGGCTCGACCAGCTGCGCGCCTTCCTGACCGAGACCCGCAGCGCCCAGGGCGAGTTCACCCAGAAAGTGCTGCGCGCCAACGGCCAGACGCTCGAGTCCACGCAGGGCGTGTTCGCATTCGCCCGGCCGGGCAAGTTCCGCTGGGAGGTGCGCAAGCCCTTCGAGCAGCTGATGGTGGCCGACGGCGAGCGGCTCTGGTTCCACGACAAGGACCTCAACCAGGTCACGATCCAGAAGATCGGCGCGGCGGTCGGTTCCACGCCGGCGGCGCTGCTGTTCGGCTCGAGCGACCTGGAGAAGGCCTTCACGCTGTCCGAGCAGGGCGAGCGCGACGGCCTGGAATGGGTCGAGGCGCTGCCCAGGCAGACCGACCAGGGCTTCGACCGGATCGCGATCGGCCTGCGCGACGGCCTGCCGGCCGTCATGGAGGTGCGCGACGCCTTCGGTCGCACCTCGGTCTTCGCCTTCGACGGAATCCAGCGCAATCCCGAGCTCGCCGCCTCGTTGTTCCGCTTCGCGCCGCCCGCCGGCGCCGACGTGATCGAGCAGAAATGACGAACCCGACCGACACGAACCCGACCATCGCCGGGCATCCCGCCCCGGGCCCCTTGCTCGCGCCGCCGGCCCGCCCGGGCGACCCGCTCGATGCCGTCGACACGCCGGCGCTGCTGCTGGACCTCGATGCCTCGGACGCCAACGTGGCCGCGCTGCACGCGCAGGCGGCCGCCGCCGGCCTGGCGGTGCGCGCGCACGGCAAGGCGCATCGCTGCCCGCGGCTGGCGCTGCGGCAGATCGCGGCGGGCGCGATCGGCCTCTGCGTGCAGAAGGTAGGCGAGGCCGAGGGCTTCGCCGCCGCCGGGGTGCGCGACATCCTGGTCACCAACGAGATCGTTTCCCCGGACAAGTGCCTGCGCCTGGCCCGCCTGGCCACGCTGCCCGGCATGCGAATCGCGACCTGCGTCGACGACCCGTTGCAGGTCGAGCGTCTCGCCGCCGCCTGCGCGAGCGCCGGCAGCCGGGTCGAAGTGCTGATCGAGGTCGACGTCGGCCAGCAGCGTTGCGGCGTGGTGGCCCCCGCGCAGGCGCTGGCCATTGCCGAGGCGATCGATCGCGCGGCGCCGCATCTCGCGCTGCGCGGCCTGCAGGCCTACCACGGGCGGGCCCAGCACCTGCGAGGCGCCGGCGAGCGGGCCGAGGCGGTCGCCCGCGCGGCGGCGGTGGCCCGCGAGTTCCGCGCCGCGCTCGAGCAGGCCGGCCACCCGGTGAACGAGATCAGCGGCGGCGGCACCGGCAGCTTTCNGAGGCCGGCGCCGGCGTCTGGACCGAGCTCCAGGCGGGCTCCTACGCGCTGATGGATCTCGACTACCGGGCCAACGCGGCGGATCCGGCCGCGCCGCGGCTGCGCCAGGCGCTGGGCGTGATGACCACGGTGATCAGCCAGCGCGCCTCGCATGCGGTGCTCGACAGCGGGCTGAAGAGCTTCGCGGTCGACTCCGGCCTGCCCGCGATGCGCGATCCGCGCTGGAAGGTGGTCGGGCTGTCCGACGAGCACACGGTGATCCAGCCGCTGGAAGGCACAGCGCCGCTGGCGCTGGGCCAGCGGGTCATCCTGGACCCGGGGCACTGCGACCCGACGGTCAACCTGCACGACTGGATCGTTGCCTATCGCGGCAATGCGGTCGAGGCGGTCTGGCCGGTGCTGCCGCGCGGCGCGTCGCGCTGAGCGCCCGACTGCCGCGCGCAACACCGGGAACGCCCGCATGACCACGGCCACCCTCGGGCACGGCACGCGCGGCGACGCCGGCGTGATCGCGCTGGTCTCGTCGGCGCACGGCGTGTCGCACTTCTTCCACCTGGTGCTGCCGCCGATGTTTCCCTGGCTGCGCGAGGCCTTCGGCCTGAGCTATGCCGAGCTGGGCCTGCTGATGACGGTGCTGTTCACCGTGTCGGGCATCGGCCAGGCCCTGGCGGACTTTCTCGTCGACCGGGTCGGCCCGGCGCCGGTCATGCAGGCTGCGCTGGCGCTGTTCGCAGGCGGCGCCACGCTGATCGGGCTGGCCTCGTCCTGGGAATGGCTGGTGGCCGGGGCGGTGCTCATCGGTCTGGGCAATGCGCCTTTCCATCCGGTCGACTACTCGATCCTGAACGCCAGGGTGGCCACGCCGCGACTGGGCCATGCCTACGCCATGCACGGGGTGGCCGGCAGCCTGGGCTGGGCGCTGGCACCGGTCTTCATGGTGGGCATCGCGCAGCTCGCGGGCTGGCAAGGCGCCTTCTTCGGTGCTGCCTTGCTCGCCGCGGCAATGCTCGCCGCAGTGACGCTGCGCCGCGACCTGCTCGTCGTGGCGGCGCATCGAGTGGCCGAGGCGGCGGCGCCGGCGGCCGGCTCAGCGGCGGCCCGCAGCCGGCAGGCCGTCTCTGCCGGGCCGAGCCCGCTCGACTTCATGCGCCTGCCGGCGGTGTGGTACAGCTTCGCCTTCTTCTTCGCCAGCGCCTTCGCGCTGGGCGGCGTGCAGAGCTTCGGCCCCGAATCGGCGCGACTGCTGCACGAGGTGCCGCTCGGCGTGGTGGCCGTCTGCCTGACCGCCTACATGCTGTCGAGCGCCACGGGGATGATCGCCGGCGGCTTCGTGGCAACCGACCCCTCGCGGGCCGAGCGCACGATCGCGATGGCCTTCGGCCTGGCGGCGCTGGTCGCGGTCACCTTGCCCTTCGTGCCCTGGCCGGGCGCCGCGATGCCGGTGCCGTTCGCGCTGATGGGCTTCGCGGCGGGCGTGGCCAATCCCTCGCGCGACTTGCTGATCCGGCGCGCGGCGCCGCCCGGCGCCACCGGCCGGGTCTACGGCGTCGTCTATTCCGGGCTGGACCTGGGCATGTCGATCGCTCCGCCCATCTTCGGCTTCATGCTGGACAAGGGCGCGCCGGCCGGGGTCTGGATCGGCATCGCGATCGCGCAGGTCCTGATGATCGCGGGCGCCTTCCGCGCCGGCGGCGCCGCGCGTGCGCAGGCTGGCCAGGCCGCGCGGGCAGCGAAGGCGGCCTGAGGCAGGGGCGCATCTTGAGAGAGCGAAGCCAATGAGCGGCGCCGATCCCGACCTGTTCGGCGTCCCGGCAGGGCGATCGGCGTCCCGCGAGGGCACGCCAACCTCAGCCGGCTCGACCGCCGACGAGGGCAGCGGGAATGGCCGCGACATGGCCGCCGTGCCGCTCGCCGAGCGGCTGCGCCCGCGCACGATCGACGAGGTGATCGGCCAGCGCCACCTGCTCGGCCCGGGCAAGCCGCTGCGGGTGGCTTTCGAGGCCGGCAAGCCTCACTCGATGATTTTCTGGGGACCGCCGGGCGTGGGCAAGACCACCCTGGCGCGCCTGATGGCCGATGCCTTCGACTCGCACTTCATCGCGATCTCCGCGGTGCTGGGCGGCGTGAAGGAGATCCGCGAGGCCGTCGCGGTGGCGGAGCAGCAGCGGGCGGCCGGCCGCCGCACCATCCTCTTCGTGGACGAGGTCCACCGCTTCAACAAGGCGCAGCAGGATGCCTTCCTGCCGCACGTCGAGAGCGGCCTGTTCACCTTCATCGGCGCGACCACGGAGAACCCGTCCTTCGAGGTCAACGGCGCGCTGCTCTCCCGCGCGCGGGTCTACGTGCTGCAGCCCTTGTCGACCGAGGAGCTGGCCGAGCTGTTCGCCCGCGCGGTGGCCGCGCTCGATCCACCGGTGACTTTCGACGAGGTCGCCCGCGAGCGGCTGAGCGGCTGGGCCGACGGCGACGGGCGCCGGCTCCTGAACGCGGTCGAGATCGTGGCCGACGCCGCGCGCGGGCTGGGCCGCGCGCAGGTCGATGGCGACTTCCTCGAGCAGGCGCTGTCGCAGAACCTGCGCCGCTTCGACAAGGGCGGCGACGCGTTCTACGACCAGATCAGCGCGCTGCACAAGTCGGTGCGCGGCTCCGACCCCGACGCCTCGCTCTACTGGCTGTGCCGGATGCTCGACGGCGGCGCCGATCCGCGCTACCTGGCGCGGCGGATCATCCGGATGGCCAACGAGGACATCGGCCTGGCCGACCCCCGCGCGCTCACGCTGGCGCTCGAGGCCGCCGAGGTCTACGAACGGCTCGGCTCGCCCGAAGGCGAGCTCGCGCTGGCGCAGGCGGTGGTCTACCTGGCCTGCGCGGCCAAGTCCAACGCGGTCTACACCGCCTACAAGCGGGCGCGCGCCTTCGTGGCCGAGCACGGCTCGGCGCCGGTGCCGATGCACCTGCGAAACGCGCCCACGAAGCTGATGAAGGGGCTGGGTCACGGCAAGGGCTATCGCTACGCCCACGACGAGGAGGGCGGCTACGCGGCGGGCGAACGCTACTTCCCGGATGGCGTCGAGGCGCCGGCCTTCTACCAGCCGGTGGACCGGGGCCTGGAGATCAAGATCCGCGAGAAGCTGGCCTGGCTGCGCTCGCGCGACGGCGGCAAGGACTCGGGACCAGGTTGAGGGCAGGGGGCGACGGGGCGGCTTGATAAACTCGCCCCCTCGTGGCCCTCACCCTTCGCAGCGGCGCCCGCGCGCCGGTCCTCTCATGCTCGACATCGCCCAACTTCGCAAGGACCCCGAAACCGTTGCCGCCCGCCTGGCTTCGCGCGGCTACCGGCTCGACCTCGACGCCTTCCGCGAGCTCGAGGCCGAGCGCAAGGCGCTGCAGGTGCGCGCAGAGGAACTCCAGGCCAGGCGCAACGCGCTGTCGAAGTCGATCGGGCAGCTGAAGGCGCGCGGCGAGGACACTTCGGCGGTGATGGCCGAGGTCGCCGGGCTCGGCGACGAGCTCGAGACCGCCACCGAACAGAGCGACCTGGTCCGCAAGCGCGTCGACGACTGGCTCGCCCAGGTGCCCAACCTGCCGCACGAATCGGTGCCGGTGGGGCGCGACGAGCACGGCAACAAGGAGATCCGCCGCTGGAGCCCCGAAGGCCGCGACCCGAAGCCGCTGGGCTTCGCGCCGCGCGACCACGTCGAGCTGGGCGCGCCGCTGGGACTGGACTTCGAATCGGCGGTGAAGCTGTCGGGCTCGCGCTTCGCGGTGATGAGGGGGCCGATCGCCCGACTGCATCGCGCGCTCGCGCAGTTCATGCTCGACGTGCAGACCGGCGAGCACGGCTACACCGAGTGCTACACCCCCTACATCGTGAATGCTGCCACGCTGCGCGGCACCGGCCAGCTGCCGAAGTTCGAGCAGGACCTGTTCGCGGTGAAGAAGGGCGGCCAGGAAGGCGAGGGCGAGGCGCTGTACCTGATCCCCACCTCGGAGGTCTCGCTGACCAACCTGGTGGCCGGCGAGATCCTGCCGGCCGACACGCTGCCGGTGCGGCTCACTGCGCACACGCCGTGCTTCCGCTCCGAGGCCGGCTCCTACGGCCGCGACACCCGCGGCATGATCCGCCAGCACCAGTTCGACAAGGTCGAGATGGTGCAGGTGGTGCATCCCGAGGAATCCTACGAGGCGCTCGAGGAAATGGTCGGTCACGCCGAGGCCATCCTTCGGCGGCTGGAACTCCCGTACCGGGTCATGGCCCTGTGCACCGGGGACATGGGCTTCGGCGCGGCCAAGACCTACGACCTGGAAGTCTGGCTGCCCGCGCAGAACGCCTATCGCGAGATCTCGTCGGTGTCGAACTGCGAGGCCTTCCAGGCGCGGCGCATGCAGGCGCGCTTCCGCAATCCGCAGGGCAAACCCGAGCTGGTCCACACGCTCAATGGCTCGGGCCTGGCGGTCGGCCGCACGCTGGTCGCGGTGCTCGAGAACTTCCAGCAGGAAGACGGGAGCATCGTGGTGCCGGCGGCGTTGCGGCCGTACATGGGAGGGGCCGCGAAGCTGGCGCCGTCAGCCTGACGGCGCCGGGTCGCCGACCCAGGCAAGTCGTCGCCGCGGGCAGGCTCCCGGCTCGAAAGTTTTTGCTATACTTTCTGGCTTCGCACCACGCACCGCCGATTGCCTGAAGTTCACGAAATGCAGGCGATCGCGCACGGTACCCCGGAGAGGTGGCAGAGTGGTCGAATGCGCCAGACTCGAAATCTGGTTTAGGGGCAACCCTAACGTGGGTTCGAATCCCACCCTCTCCGCCAGGACACATGAAGAAGCGGGCCCCTGAGGGCCCGTTTCTTTTTTCCTCGCCCGAAGCCTGCCGGCCCCGGGAGGGATGTCACGCTCACCCCAGATCGAACCGATCCGCGTTCATCACCTTCGTCCACGCGGCAACGAAGTCACGGACGAACTTCTCCTTGCTGTCGTCCTGCGCGTAGACCTCGGCGTAGGCCCGGAGGATCGAGTTCGAGCCGAACACCAGGTCCGCCCGAGTCGCGGTCCAGCGCGTCTTGCCGGTCTTGCGGTCGCGGATCTCGTACAGGTTGCTGCCCGCCGGCTTCCAGGTCCAGGCCATGTCGGTCAGGTTGACGAAGAAGTCGTTCGTCAGCGCGCCTTCCCGGTCGGTGAACACGCCGTGCTTCGTGCCGCCGTGGTTGGTGCCCAGCACGCGCATGCCGCCGACCAGAACCGTCATCTCGCAGGCGGTCAGCCGCATCAGCTGCGCCCGGTCGAGCATCAGCTCCTCGGGCGTGACCACGTAGTCCTTCTTCAGCCAGTTGCGGAAGCCGTCGGCCAGGGGTTCCAGCACCTCGAAGGACTCGACGTCGGTCTGTGCCTGGCTGGCGTCGCCGCGGCCCGGCGCGAAGGGGACGCTCACGTCGAAACCCGCGGCCTTCGCCGCCTGCTCGACGCCGAGGTTGCCGGCCAGCACGATCACGTCGGCGACGCTGGCGCCGGTCTCGGCGGCGATCTTCTCGTAGACCGCCAGCACCCTGGCCAGGCGGGCCGGCTCGTTGCCTTCCCAGTCCTTCTGCGGCGCCAGGCGGATGCGCGCGCCGTTGGCGCCGCCGCGGAAGTCCGAGCCGCGGAAGGTGCGGGCGCTGTCCCAGGCGGTGCTGACCATGTCGCCGATCGACAGGCCGGCGGCCGCGATCTTCGCCTTGACCGCCGCGACGTCGTAGTCGCTGCGGCCCGCCGGAACCGGGTCCTGCCAGAGCAGGTCTTCCTTGGGAACGTCCGGGCCGACGTAGCGGGCCTTCGGGCCCATGTCGCGGTGCGTGAGCTTGAACCAGGCGCGCGCGAAGACTTCCGAGAAGTAGGCCGGATCCTTGCGGAAGCGCTCCGAGATCTTGCGGTACTCGGGGTCGAATCGCAGCGCCATGTCGGCATCGGTCATCATCGGCTTGCGACGGATCGAGGGATCCTCGACGTCGACCGGCATGTCCTCTTCCTTGATGTCGACCGGCTCCCACTGCCAGGCCCCGGCCGGGGACTTCTGCAGCCACCAGTCGTGCCCGAACAGCATCTCGAAGTAGCCGTTGTCCCACTTGGTGGGGTGGGTGGTCCAGGCGCCCTCGATGCCGCTGGTCACGGTGTCGCGGCCGATGCCGCGGGTCTTGTGGTTGTTCCAGCCGAGCCCCTGCTCTTCGAGCTCGGCGCCTTCCGGCGCCGCGCCCAGGTTGGCCGCGCTGCCGTTGCCGTGCGCCTTGCCCACGGTGTGGCCCCCCGCGGTCAGGGCCACGGTTTCCTCGTCGTTCATGGCCATGCGGGCGAAGGTCACGCGCATGTCGCGGGCCGTCTTGAGCGGATCGGGCTTGCCGTCGACGCCTTCCGGGTTCACGTAGATCAGGCCCATCATCACCGCGGCCAGCGGGTTCTCCAGGTCGCGCTCGCCCGAGTAGCGGCTGCCCTCGCTGCCGCTGGGGGCCAGCCACTCCCTCTCGGAACCCCAGTAGGTGTCCTTCTCGGGCTGCCAGATGTCTTCCCGGCCGAAGCCGAAGCCGAAGGTCTTCAGGCCCATGGACTCGTAGGCGATGTTGCCCGCCAGGATCATCAGGTCGGCCCAGCTGACCCTGTTGCCGTACTTCTTCTTGATCGGCCACAACAGGCGGCGCGCCTTGTCGAGGTTCCCGTTGTCGGGCCAGGAGTTGAGCGGGGCGAAACGCTGATTGCCGGTGCCGCCGCCGCCACGCCCGTCGGCGATGCGGTAGGTGCCCGCGGAGTGCCAGGCCATGCGGATCATCAGGCCGCCGTAGTGGCCCCAGTCGGCCGGCCACCAATCCTGGCTGTCGGTCATCAGGGCCTCCAGGTCCTTCTTGAGCGCCTCGACGTCGAGCTTCTTCAGCTCTTCGCGGTAATCGAAATCCGGGCCCAGCGGGTTCGTCTTGCTGTCGTGCTGGTGCAGGATGTCGAGGTTGAGGGCCTTGGGCCACCACTCCATGCTCGACGCGCCGGCCGACGTGGCGCCGCCGTGCATCACCGGGCACTTGCCGGCGGATTTTGCTGTGTTCTGGTCCATTTGCATCTCCCTTCGCTTGGTGATGATCGACTCTAAGCTTCCAAGGAGTCGGAAATCCAATTCTTTCCTTCCATCGGATCCATAGGCGATCTCACTCGCGCCGCGCTCAGCCCCGCGTCGCCGCGAGCATCCGGCCGAGCATCGCCTCGATCGCCGCGGCCGTGTCCTGCGGCCGCTCCATCGGGAACAGGTGGCTGCCGTCGATCATCTGCAGCCGGTCGGGGCTGCCGCGGCCGACCACCTTGCGCGTCATCGCCAGGCCGATCTGACGGAGCTCCAGCGAACGGGTCCCGCCGATGAACCCGACCGGGCACTGAAGCGGATGGCTGCGCAGCAGGCGGTCGAGGTTGTGCGGAAGCGTGTTGTAGATGGCCGTCTCGACGTCGCGATCGAAGTCCAGCACCCGGCGCGTCGTGCCGTCGGGAGCGACTTCGTCGTGCATCGCGTGCGCCACGTAGTCGCGCAGCACCTGCGGCTGCCAGCCCGCGAAGGCCCGCTTGTGCCGGAAGTGCTCGAGCGCATCCTCGGCGCTGGGCCACTGGTAGCGGCGCCGACGGCTCACCCGGCCGGGCGAGACCGAGCCCACCAGCTGGGTCAGCTTGACCAGTCCGAGGGTGCGGGCCCGCCAGCCGCCCAGCAAGGGCGAGTCGAGCAGCAGCACGCCGCGCGCCCCCTTGCCGCCCAGGCGGGGCTGGCGCGCCGCGCACATCAGGCTCAGGAACCCGCCCAGCGAGTGGCCGACCAGGAAGGCCGGGCCCTCGTGCCGCGCGATCTCGGGACCGGCGAAGTCCGCGAGTTGCTGGACGAGGTGCGGCCAGTTGCTGGTCACCGGGTACTGCGGGTCGTGTCCGAACTTCTCGATCGCCTTCACCGCGATGCCGCGCGCCCGCAGCGAGCGGAACAGGACCCCGTAGGTGCCGGCGGGGAAGCTGTTGGCGTGGGAGAAGACGATCAGCGGAGCGGAGGCGGTCATGAGCGCAGGAAGTCGATTGCGAAGGCCAGCCCGACCACCACCGCGATCCCGCTGGCGACGAGCACCGCACCGGCGGCGATGTCCTTCGCCGCGCCGATCTCCGGGTGCTGCGCCGGGTGCAGGTGGTCGATCAGCGTTTCGAGGGCGCTGTTCGCGAGTTCGGCCACAAGCACCAGGCCGACCGCCAGCGCGAGCGCCGCCCACCAGAGGGGCGCGGGACGCGTGACCAGCAGGACCAGCAGCACCGCCGCGGCGGCAAGCAGGTGCGTCCGGATGCTGCGTTCGCGGGCTAGGGCGAGCTTCAGCCCGTTCAGCGCGAATCGCGCGCGCCTGCCGAAGCCCTGGCCCTTCAAGTCCCCTGTTGCCATCGTCCCTCCGCCGCCATCGTCAAGGCTCGCTGCGCAGCGCGCGGACGAAGGCCCGCGTGTGCGCCCCGTACTCGCTCATCAGCAGAACGAGCAGGTCGATCATCGCATCGCGCGCCGCCGGATTCTCGCTGGCGAGCAGGGCAAACAGATCGAGTTCGTCGCCGTCGACGCCGAATTCGTAGCCGGGGTCGCGCACCAGGCGGGCCGGCAGCGCGTCGGCGATCGTGCGATCGACCGCATCGGCGCTCGCCGCGGCAGGCCTTGCCACCACCGTGCGGGCCTGGTCCCAGGCGAAGCTCGCCGGCGGATCGGTCTCCGGGCCGCCGGCCAAGGCCGCCAGCAGGCGCTGCGGGGCAGCGTCTCCGGGCGCGCCCGGGCGGTCGCCATGGCCGGCAAGCAGGGCGTTGCGCTGGAAGTTCTCGAGCGCCAGGTGCCGGTTCGACACGAGCGTGACCGCGTGCGCCATCGGCGTCGTCACGCCGGCGAGCGACAGGGCGTTGATCCACAGCATTCGCCCCGTGCCCAGGCCCGGGAGCACCCGGGCGTGGTAGGGCTGAGTGAGGTCCTGGACATAGTGAAGCGCCCAGCCGGCGAAGCGCCAACCCCAGTACTCGTGCCCCGCGCGCAACGCATGCCGGG
>MEEC01000100.1 GCA_001724315.1 Lautropia sp. SCN 70-15
CCCTGACCGTCCGAACCGGCGCACACGATGGCCGCGAAGGGGCGGCCGTTGACGCGGTCCAGCACCGGATACCAGCAGCGGTCGAAGAAGTCCTTCGTCATGCCGGCCGTCGATGCGAGGTTCTCGGGCGTGGCCACGATCAGCGCCGAAGCAGCCAGCACGTCGTCCGGGCCGGCCTGATCTGCGCGAAGCATCTCGACTTCGACCTCGCCCGCGGCGCCCGCTTCGTGGAGCGCATCGCGTGCGCCGGCCGCCGCCGCCTCGGCCAGCTGACGCGTGCCGCCGGTCATCGACCACCAGACGATCAGCAGGCGACGGGCTGCCATCACCGTGTGACCTGCGGGGCGGAGACCGCTGTATTGCCGGCCCGGGTCAGCGCAACGCCGAGTGCGAACGCGCCGAGCATCCAGGCCACGACCCCCGTCCCAACCCAGAGTTCACGGCCCTCCATCCAGCCGCCGGCAGGGCTTCCGACCATGCCAGCCAGGCCCACCCCGGCGATCGCAAGCGCCATTGCCGCGACTGCCAGCCCCATGATCCGCGACGCAACGAGTGCGCGGCGGTCGCTGCGCCCGATCAGGCGCGCCATCCACCAGCCGTTCACCCCGTCGGTGACGAGCATGCCGACGGTAAAGGCCGCGCCCAGCCAGGCGGCCACCAGCCAGGCAGCGTCCGGGTCGCTGGGCAGGGCGTAGGCGGCGAACAAGGCGGCCTGGCTGGCCGTGTCGAAGGACACCGCGAACAGCGCACCGATCAACACGATCGACGCGGGATGCGAGCGCCTGGCGATGCGCCCGAGCAGACGACCGCGCAGCCCTACCGGCACGACCGGCCTGTCGGCCGGCGTTCGCAGCACTGTCGCCAGGTTCAGCATGGCGAGCAGCACCAGGACCGCGATCGAGGCCGCGGCGCCGGCGGTCTCGATCCAGCCCGGGAGCATGGTCGCCTGAGCGCCGACCGCGATCGCGACGCCGGCGCCGCCGACCACGGTGCCGTGACCGAGCGAGAACAGGGATCCGCACCAGCGCGCGATCGCTGGCCGGTGTGCCTGGTTCCAGCGAGTCAGGGCGTCGATCGTGGCAAGGTGATCGGGATCGAAGCCGTGTCGCAAGCCGAGTGCGAAGGCCACGGCCAGGGAGGCGAGAAGCGAATCCGGCATCCCGGCCTCCCTCGCACGGAGATCAGCGGCTGCCGGTGCTGCCGAAGCCGCCGGCGCCGCGCTCGCTGGCCTCGAAGCCTTCGACGACGTTCAGTTCCACCTGCACCACCGGCACCACGACCATCTGCGCGATCCGTTCCATCGGCTCGATGGTGAAGGCTGCCTTGCCGCGGTTCCAGCACGAGACCATCAGCGGGCCCTGGTAGTCGGAGTCGATCAGGCCGACCAGGTTGCCCAGCACGATGCCGTGCTTGGTGCCCAGGCCCGAGCGCGGCAGGATCATCGCCGCGTAGCCGGGATGGCCGAGGTGGATCGCCATGCCGGTGGGGATCAGCTGCGCGTCGCCGGGGGCCAGCGTGAGCGGCGCGTCGAGGCAGGCGCGCAGGTCGAGGCCGGCGCTGCCGGCCGTGGCGTAGTGCGGCATCTGGCCGCGCAGGCGTTCGTCCAGGATTCGTACGTCGAGTCTCATGTCATCGTCTTCGAAGGTGCCTGCGCAACGCCAGGCCTGCGCCGAGCAGCAGCATGCCGGGCAGGTAGATGTCGGCGAGGGGGCCGCCGGCGAACAGCAGCGCCGCCACGAGCAGGCCGATGCCGGCGCCGATCATCCAGGCGGAAAGCCGGCGCAAGGGAGTGGTCGGTCCCCAGCCGGCGGGGCGACGGTTGCCGGCTTGCGGGAGGTGCCAGTCGGGCGGCCCATCCGTGCCCGAGGCATCGACTGCCGAATCCACGTCGCCGTTCGGCGCCGGGGGCGCTGCCGCCGGATCCCGCGCGAGGGCCTGACGCGCCCGGGCAGGCTGCCCGGCGCCGGCCTCCGGCGTGCGCGCGGTCGAGGCGCTGTCCAGCCCCTCGACATAACGGACGAAGTCGCCGCCGGGCGGCTCGGAGGGATCGAAGGGCGCGCCCTGACGCTTCATGTGCGCCGCGGATTCATGACACGACGGGCAAGCGCGTCGCGATCTCGGTCACCAGTTCGGCGGCCAGCGAGTCCTTGCTGGCGCGCGGCAGCCGGCGGCTGCCGGCCGCGTCGATCAGCAGCAGCTCATTCTCGTCGCGTCCGAAGGTCTCGTGGCCGATGTTGCCGACCAGCAGCGGCACGCCCTTCTTCTCGCGCTTGGCCGCGCCGTTGGCCTGGAGGTCTTCGCTCTCGGCGGCGAAGCCCACGCACCAGGGCGCGTCGGGCCGGCGCGCCACCGTGGCGAGGATGTCGGGGTTCTGCGCGAACTCAAGCGCCGGCGGCGCGCCGCCCTCGGACTTCTTGAGCTTGCTCGCGCTGTAGTTGGCCACCCGCCAGTCGGCCACCGCGGCCACCGCCACGAAGACGTCGAAGCGGCCGGCGTCGAGCTGGCCCATGACGGCGCGGTGCATCTGCTCGGCGGTGGTCACGTCGATCCGCCTCACGCCCATCGGCGTCGGCTGGGCCGACGGACCGGCCACCACCACCACCTCGGCGCCCGCCTGCCGGCAGGCCCGCGCAACCGCGAATCCCATCCGGCCCGAGGACAGGTTGGTGATCCCGCGCACCGTGTCGATCGGCTCGAAGGTCGGGCCGGCGGTGAGCAGCACGCGGCGGCCGGCGAGCCGCTTGGGCACGAAGAAGGCCTCCATCGCCTCGGCCAGTTCGTTGGCCTCGAGCATGCGGCCGTCGCCGGTCTCGCCGCAGGCCTGGTCGCCCGAGCCGGGGCCCAGCACGGTCACGCCGTCCTCGCGCAGCCGCGCCACGTTGCGCTGGGTGGCCGGGTGCGCCCACATCTGCAGGTTCATCGCGGGCGCCACGAGCAGCGGGCAGTCGCGCGCCAGGCAGAGCGTGGACAGCAGGTCGTCGCACAGGCCGTTGGCGAGCTTGGCGAGGAAGTCGGCGCTGGCCGGCGCGATGAGCAGCGCATCGGCGGCGCGCGACAGTTCGATGTGCGCCATGCCGTTTTCGATGCGGGTGTCCCACTGATCGGTGAACACCGGGTGTCCGGTCAGCGCCTGGAAAGTGGCGGTGCCCACGAAATGGGTGGCTGCCTCGGTCATCGCGACCTGGACCGCCGCGCCGCGGCGCTGCAGCTCGCGCGCCAGGTAGGCCGCCTTGAACGCGGCCACGCCGCCGGTCACGCCGAGCAGGATTCGTTTGCCTTCGAGCATCATTCGCGCTGTATAGCACACCGGCCGGGGCCGCTGTTACGCTTTCCGGGCGGCGACGGGCGTCCCCGCGGCGGTTGGCCGCCGCAGGGCCCGCTCCAGGAGACCCGATGCAGATCCATGTGCCCGAACGACTGGGAGCCTTCGAATACCGGCGGCATCCGGTGACCCTGCCTTCGCTCGAGGGTGGGCGCGAGGCGCGGCGTCACCGCGTCATCATCGCCGGCGGCGGGCCGGTCGGGCTGGCGGTGGCGCTCGACGAGACGGTCTGCGTGGGCAGCCGCGCGATCTGCCTGTCGCGGCGCAGCCTGGAGATCCTCGACGCGCTCGGCGTGCTCGATGCCTTCGTCGACAAGGGGCTGGCCTGGACCGGCGGGCGTAGCTTCTGGCGCGACGCCGAGGTGCTGCACTTCCTGATGCCGCACGACGCCGACCAGCGCCTGGCGCCGATGACCAACATCGAGCAGTACTACATCGAGCAGTTCCTGCTCGACGGCCTCGCCAGGCATCCGGACCTGGTCGAGGTCCGCTGGGGCACTCGGGTCTCGTCGGTGAAGGCCTCGCGGTCGGCGGACCCGGGAGAGTCGGCGGACCCGGGCGAGGCCGGCGTCGAGCTGAGGGTCGAGGCGGCCGGTTGCCCCTACACGATGCGGGCCGACTGGCTGGTCGCCTGCGACGGCGCGCGCAGCGTGGTGCGCGAGCAGCTCGGGCTGCGGATGGCGGGCACCAGCTACGAGGGCCGCTACGTGATCGCCGACATCGAGGCCGACCTGGGCCTGCCGACCGAGCGCCTGGCCTGGTTCGACCCGCCCGCCAATCCGGGGCGCACGGTGCTGATGCATCGTCAGCCCGACGGCCTGTGGCGCATCGACTACCAGCTGCGCGCCGACGAGGATCCCGACGAGGCGGTGCGCCCGGAGAACGTGCTGCCGGTGATCCGCTCGCAGCTCGAGATGCTCGGCTACCGCGGCGAGTGGAAGCCGATCTGGATGAGCATGTACCGCGCCAGCGCGGTTTCGCTCGACCGTTACCGACATGGCCGCGTGCTGTTCGCCGGCGACGCCGCGCACCTGGTGCCGATCTTCGGCGTGCGCGGGCTGAACAGCGGCTTCGAGGACGCCTGGAACCTCGCCTGGAAGCTGGCACGGGCGGCGGGCGAGGGCGAGGGCGGGGGCGGGACGGCGAGTCGCGCCGCCGACGTCGTGCCTTTCCGCACCGATGTCGATTCGCTGCTCGACAGCTACTCGCTGGAGCGCCGGCACGCCTGGCGGCAGAACATCGCGCAGGCGACCAAGAGCACCGAGTTCATGGCGCCGCCCTCGCGCGGCTTCGAGCTGATGCGCGACGCGGTGCTCTCGCTCGCGGCGCGGCACCCGGCGCTGCGCTCGCTGATCAACCCGCGTCAGTCGAGCTCGATCCCGTATCCGGATTCGCCGCTGAACACGCCCGGCCGCCCCGGCGACTTCGAGGCCCGCGTCGGCGCGCCGGGCGAGGCGCTGGCCGAGTGCCCCTTGCGCGACGTGGACGGCACGGTCGTGCACCTGACCCGCTTGCTGGCGCGCGGCTTCACCGGCCTGCTGTATCGCGCGGCCGACGAACAGGGCGCCGAATCATTCCGTGCGCTGTCCGAGCTGGCGCGGCGCGCGCCCGGGCTGGCGCTCGTCGCGATCGTGGCGCCGCGCGCTGCCGGCGCGCCGCCACGGGGCCTCAGGCAGGTCGTCGATGCCGACGGCCGTTTCGCCGAGCTCTACGGTGCGCGGCCGGGCAGCTTCTGGCTGGTCCGGCCCGACGGCCACGTCTGCGCGCGCTGGCGAGCGCTCGACGCCGACGCGGTGGCGGCGGCACTGGCGCGCGCCGGAGCGGAGGCATGAACGAGACCAGCATGAACGAGGCAGGCATGAGCGAGCGACGACTGAGCGAATCCGAGCGTGACGACGCCTACACGCGGATCTGCCTGGCGATCACCGAGGCGGGACCCGAGCACGAGTCGCTCTTCCTCGCGCGGCTCAGCCTGCTGCTGGCCGAGGCGGTGGGCGACGCCCAGCGGGTGCGCGAGGCGATCGCGGCGGCGCGGCTCGCCTGAGCTCAACCCCGCGCGCCCCGCAGGCTGCGCCGCAGGAAGGGCATCAGCAACAGCGGCGCGAAGTACATCGGGATCTGGGCGATCCCCACGTAGAGCGAGAAGGCCTCGCCCGCCGTGCCCGCGGTCACCACCAGCATCAGGCCCATGTTCCGGTTGCCGCTGAGGATCGTCGCTTCGAAGCCGGCAGCGACCCCGACGCTTCGGAAGAGCAGGTAGCCGGCCAGGTGCAGCAGCACGGTGGCGACGCAGGCCATGGCCAGCAGCAGGACGATGAAGCCGGGGTCATTCAGCAGGCGCGCGGTCACGCCGTCCATCACCGCGATCGCGAAGATCACCAGCAGCAGCACGTTCAGCCCGCCGAGCACGTCGTCGTTGCGGGCGAGCCTTTGCGTGCCGATCAGCCTGCGCAGGCCCCAGGCCAGCGCGAAGGGCAGCAGCACCAGCAGCGTGACCCGCGCGAAGAAGGCGACGAGGTCGACCTCGATGCCCGCGCCGGGCAGCAGCAGCGCGACCAGCGGCGTCAGCGTGAGCGGCAGCAGCAGCGTGGTGGCCACCGTGCCGATCACCGCCAGCACGCCGTCCAGGCCCAGGATCATCGCGAACACTGCGGCCGAGCCGATGGGCGGGGCGGCCGCCTGCAGCACCAGCAGCAGCCTGAGGTCCGGGGGCAGGCCCACCAGCAGGCTCGCGCCCCAGGCCAGCAGCGGCGAGGCCAGCAGCTGCCAGGCCGCGATCGCGGCGGGCAGCGCGGGGCGGCGGACCGCCGCGGCCAGGTGGCCCCAGTCCAGTCGCAGCAGCGCCGAGGTGAGCGTGCCGATGACCGCGGCGGTGAGCAGCGGTCGCAGCAGGGCGGCCAGGTCGGGCAGGGCCACGCCGACGAACACGCCGGCGGGCAGCGCCCAGCGGGCCCAGCGGCCCAGGATTCCGAGAAAGCGTCGCAAGGCGTGGACCGGATCGTGCGAGAAAGCAGAATGAACGAGAATGCCCGATCTTCCCGCTTTCCCGCAGCACGCGGGCGGCGCGCGGCAACCCGGGCCTCGCCCCGCATTTCGATTTCCACGCCACCATGTCCACCCGGAAGCGAGCGCTGATCCTGCTGGCCGTCCTCACGCTGATCTGGGGGACGAACTGGCCGATGTTCCCGCTGGCGATGCGCGAGATATCCGTCTGGACCTTCCGGGCGATCGCGATGCCGGCTTCGGGCCTGATCCTGCTGGGGGTGGCGCGGGCCCGCGGCCAGTCGCTGGCGGTGCCGCGCGAGCACTGGCCCACGATCGTCGCCGCGGCCCTGGTGTACCTGGTCGTCTGGAACATCGCCAGCACCTATGCGGCAATCCTGATCCCGTCGGGCCAGGCAGCGGTCCTGGGCTTCACGATGCCGCTGTGGGCGGCGATGATCTCCTGGGCCCTGCTCGGCGAGCGGCTGAGCGCGCGGCTGCTGCTTGCCATCGCGCTCGGCGGCGCGGCGGTGGCGCTGCTGATGATCCCGAATTTCGGCGCCTATGCCGACGCGCCCCTGGGCATGGTGCTTGGCCTGCTGGCCGGACTGGGCTGGGCGGTGGGCACGCTGATCCTCAAGCGCCGTCCGGTGCCGATCCCCACCACCGTGCTGACCGGCTGGCAGATCCTGATCACCTCGGTGCCCATCCTGATCGGCGCGGCCGCATTCGGCGACTGGCAGTGGTTCGTGCCGAGCGGGCAGTCGATCGCGGTGATCGCCTACATCGTGCTGGTGCCGATCTGCATCGGCAACGTCATCTGGTTCTCGATCGTCGGGCTGCTGCCGGCCAACGTGGCCGGGCTGTCCTCGGTCATGGTGCCGGTGGTGGCGATGATCTCCGGCGCGATCGTGCACGGCGAGCCGCTCGGGCCGCTGCAGTGGCTGGCCATGCTGTGCAGCGCGTCGGCGCTGTCGCTGGCCTTGCTCAGGCCGGCCGGCCCGAAGTAGGCTGGGCGCAGCTCAGCGCGAGCGCCGCACCCGCCGGATCTCGTCGACGATCAGCAGCGCCGCGCCGAAGGTGATCGCCATGTCGGCCACGTTGAAGGCCGGCCAGTGCCAGCCGCGCCAGTAGAGCAGCACGAAATCGGTGACCTTGCCCTGCCAGACCCGGTCGATCACGTTGCCGATCGCGCCGGCCAGGATCAGCGACAGCGCGAAGGCGAACAGCCGCTGCGAGCCGTGGCGCGCCAGCATCCAGACGATGAACACCGCCGCGGCGATGCCGATCCCGGTGAAGAACCAGCGCTGCCAGCCGCCGGCGCCCGCCAGGAAGCTGAAGGCCGCGCCGCGGTTGTAGACCAGCGTGAAGTCGAAGAAGCCCGGGATGACCGGCACGCGCTCGCCGAAGTCCAGCGCGCGCACCGCGATCCACTTGGTGAGCTGGTCGAGCGCGATCAGCACCGCGGCCAGGCCGAGGTGCCGGCCGAGCCGGTTCGACGAACCGCGCGCCGCCATCAGGCGAACTCGCGCGGCTCGCCGTCGCCGTGCAGGTTGTCCACACAGCGCCCGCAGATCGCCGGATGCTCCGGATCGGCGCCGACGTCCTCGCGCCAGTGCCAGCAGCGCTCGCACTTCTGGTGGCCGCTCGGCTCGACGACGATGGCGGTGTCCTGCGCGCTCGCCGCGCGCTCGACGCGCGCCGCCGACACGATCAGCACGAATCGCAGGTCGTCGCCCAGCGAGGCGATCGCGTCGTGCTGGTCGCCGTGCAGCTTCAGCACGACCTCGGCCTGCAGCGACGAGCCGATGCCGCCGGCCGCGCGCACTTCCTCGAGGCGCTTGAGCACCTCGGCGCGCACCGTGCGGATCGTGTCCCACTTGGCGCGCAGCGCCTCGGCGTCGGGCTGGGCCTCGAAGGCGTGATACGTCTGCGCGAAGATCGTTTCGCCGCCGGCCTTCCAGAGCCCGGGCGCGAACAGCGGCCAGGCTTCCTCGGCGGTGAAGGACAGGATGGGCGCCATGACGCGCAGCAACGCGTCGGTGATCGCGTGCAGCGCGGTCTGCGCCGAGCGGCGCGCGAGCGAACCGGGCGCCGTCGTGTACAGCCGGTCCTTCAGGATGTCGAGGTAGAAGGCGCCGAGGTCCTCGGAGCAGAAGGTCTGCATCTTCGCGACGGCCGGGTGGAACTCGAAGACCTCGTAGTCGGCCTCGATGGCTTTCTGCCACGCCGCGGTCATCGCCAGCGCGTAGCGGTCGATCTCGAACATCCGTTCCAGCGGCACCGAGTCCTGCGCCGGGTCGAAGTCCGACACGTTTGCAAGCAGGAAGCGTAGCGTGTTGCGGATGCGGCGGTAGGCCTCGACGACGCGCTTGAGGATCTCGTCGGAGATCGACAGCTCGCCCGAGTAGTCGGTGCTGGCCACCCACAGGCGCAGGATCTCGGCGCCCAGCGTGTCGGACACCTTCTGCGGCGCGATCACGTTGCCGACCGACTTGGACATCTTGCGGCCCTGGCCGTCGACGACGAAACCGTGCGTGAGCAGCGAGCGGTAGGGAGGCTCGCCGTTGAGCATCGACGAGGTCAGCAGCGAGGAGTGGAACCAGCCGCGGTGCTGGTCGCTGCCTTCGAGGTACATGTCGGCAGGGAAGGTCGACTGGTCCTTGTGCGAGCCGCGCAGCACCGTTTCGTGCGTGGTGCCCGAGTCGAACCAGACGTCGAGCGTGTCGCGGTTCTTCACGTAGTGCGCGGCGTCGTCGCCGAGCAGCTCCTTCGGGTCCAGCCGCTGCCAGGCCTCGATGCCTTCGCGCTCGATGCGCTGCGCGACCGCCTCGATCAGCTCGGGTGTGCGCGGATGCAGCTCGCCGGTTTCCTTGTGCACGAAGAAGGCCATCGGCACGCCCCACTGCCGCTGGCGCGACAGCGTCCAGTCGGGACGGTTGGCGATCATGCCGTGCAGTCGCGCCTTGCCCCAGGCCGGGTAGAAGCGGGTGGCCTCGATGCCGCGCAGCGCGGTCTCGCGCAGCGTTTCCTTGCCGTCGTTGGGCTCGACGTCCATGCCCGCGAACCACTGGCTCGACGCCCGGTAGATGACCGGCGTCTTGTGCCGCCAGCAGTGCATGTAGCTGTGCGGGTACTTCTCGACCGAGAACAGGCAGCCGCGCGCTCGGATGTGCTCGACGATCTTCGGGTTGGCATCCCAGATCGACAGGCCGGCGAAGTCGGGCAGCCAGCTCGCGTAGGTGCCGTCGCCCAGCACCGGCTGCAGGATGTCCTCGTCCTTCATGCCGTGCTGCTTGCACGAGGCGAAGTCCTCGACGCCGTAGGCGGGAGACGAATGGACCAGGCCGGTGCCCGAGTCGAGCGTCACGTACTCGCCCAGGTAGACCGGCGACAGCCGATCGGCGAAGGGGTGGCGGAAGGCGATCAGCTCGAGCGCCTTGCCCTTGCACGTCGCGAGCACCTGCCAGCTGCCCTCGGCGTCGAGCTTCCAGCGCTTGAGGCAGGCCTCGACCAGGTCGGCCGCCAGCACCAGCAGCGCCGGCGCGCCCTGCCAGTCGGCCACGCGCACCAGCGCGTAGTCGAACTCGGGGTGCAGGTTCAGCGCCTGGTTGGCGGGAATGGTCCACGGCGTGGTGGTCCAGATCACCGCGTAGCCGCGCTCGAGCGGCAGCGCGGGCAGGCCGAAGGCCTTCGCGAGCTTCGGCAGCTCGGCGGGCTCGAAGGGGAAGCCCACGTCGACCGACGGATCGGTGCGGTCGGCGTACTCGACCTCGGCCTCGGCGAGCGCCGAGCCGCAGTCGAAGCACCAGTTGACCGGCTTCAGGCCGCGGAACACGTAGCCCTTGGACAGGATCTTGCCGAGCGCGCGCAGCTCGTCGGCCTCGTTGCCGAAGGCCATCGTCTTGTACGGGTCGTCCCAGTCGCCGAGCACGCCGAGCCGGATGAAGTCCTTCTTCTGGCGTTCGATCTGCTCGGCGGCGTAGGCGCGCGACTTCGCCTGCACCTCGTCGGCCGGCAGGTTCTTGCCGAACTGCTTCTCGATCTGGATCTCGATCGGCATGCCGTGGCAGTCCCAGCCCGGCACGTAGCGCGCGTCGAAGCCGGCCATGTTCCGGCTCTTGACGATGATGTCCTTCAGGATCTTGTTGACCGCGTGGCCGATGTGGATGTCGCCGTTCGCATAGGGCGGGCCGTCGTGCAGCACCCAGACCGGGCGGCCTTTCGACGCCTCGCGGATCGCGCGGTAGATGCCCTTCTCCTGCCACTGCTTCGTCCACTGCGGCTCGCGCTTCGCGAGGTCGCCGCGCATCGGGAACGGCGTGTCGGGCAGGTTCAGCGTGTCGCGGTACGACGCGGCGGGCTTGCCTTGTTTGCCTTCGGACATCTCGTTGTTCTCTCGGGAAATCGGTTCGGGATCGGGGAGGGCTCAGGCGTGCTGCGCGAGCCACTCGCGCGCCTGTTGAGCGTCGAGGCGGATCTGGGCCACCAGCAGGTCGAGCGAATCGTAGCGGGCCTCGTCGCGCAGCTTGTGCAGGAACTCGACGCTCACGCGCCGTCCGTAGACCTGGCGCGAGAAGTCGAACAGGTGCACCTCGAGCAGCAGGGCGCCGTTCTCCTCGACCGCGGGGCGCGTGCCCAGGCTGGCCACGCCGGGCAGCGGCGCATCGCCCAGGCCGTGCACCTGCACGACGAAGATGCCGCTCGAGGCCGGGCGCGGAAAGCGCACCGGCAGGTTCAGCGTGGGAAAGCCCAGGTTGCGGCCCAGCTTGCGCCCGTGGATCACGCGTCCGCTGATCGTGTAGGGCCGCCCGAGCAGGCTGCGCGCGCGTTCGAAGTCGCCGGCGGCGAGCGCGTCGCGCACCGCCGAGCTGGACACCCGCACGCCGTGGCGCTCCACCGTGGGCTGGCGCATCAGGTCGAAGCCCAGGCGCGGCGCGGCCTCGGCGAGCATGTCGTAGTCGCCGCGGCGCCGCGCGCCGAAGCGGAAGTCGTCGCCCACCATCAGGCAGCGCGCCTGCAGGCCTTCGACCACGATGCGCTCGATGAATTCCTCGGCCGGCTGCGAGGCCAGCGAGGCGTTGAAGTGCGCGATGCAGACCCGGTCCACGCCGCACTCGGCCAGCGCCTCGAGCTTGTCTCGGCTGGTGCTGATGCGTGCCGGCGGCGTGACCGGCGCGGCGCCGGGGCGCGGATGCGCGGCGAACCACTCGCGCGGATGCGGCTCGAAGGTGAGCACGCAAACCGGCAGCCCGCGCGCGCGCGGCCGCCGACAGCTGCGCCAGCATCTCGCGATGCCCGACGTGCACGCCGTCGAAGTTCCCGATCGTCAGCGCGCAGGGGCGCCGCCGATCGGGCGGGGGCAGGCGTCGGAACACTTCCATCGGGGGCGGGTTTCCGGGAGGAGGAGGGCGGCGATGCAAAACCTTGAATTATAAGGCTTTGCCGGGTGGTTCGCCCAGTCGCGGTGATAGAATTCCACGATGAAAAAAATCGTGATCCTGATCTCGGGACGCGGCTCGAACATGGTGGCCATCGCCCGTGCCTGCGCGGCCGAAGGCTGGCCGGCCCGGATCGTCGGCGTGATCGGCAACCGGCCCGGCGCAGAAGGCCTGGCCCGCGCGGCCGAGCTGGGCCTGCCGGTGCGCGTGCTGGACCATCGCGAGCACCCTGATCGCGAGTCCTTCGACGCCGCACTGGCCGCCGAGATCGACGCGCTGGCGCCCGACCTGGTGGTGCTGGCGGGCTTCATGCGCATCCTGACAGACGGCTTCGTGCGCCGCTACGCGGGCCGCATGCTCAACATCCACCCGTCGCTGCTGCCCGCCTTCCCGGGGCTGGCCACGCATCGGCGCGCGCTGGCGGCCGGGGTCCGGGCGCACGGCTCCACCGTGCATTTCGTGGGCGCCGAGCTCGACGACGGGCCGATCCTCGCGCAGTCGGTGGTCGAGGTGCGCGACGACGACACCGAGCAGACGCTCGAGGCGCGGGTGCTCGAGGCCGAGCATCGGCTCTACCCGATGGCGGTGCGCTGGTTCGTCGAGGACCGGTTGCGGGTCGAGGGCCGCCGGGTCAGGCTGCTGCCCCGGGTCGAGGCTGCTCCCGGCGACGCGGCGCAAGAGTCGCGCCTGCTCTGGAGTCGCGCATGAGCCGGCGGGATGGAAAGCGCGCCGCAGGCGCGGGCAAGGGCGGCCCGGGCAAGGCGGGGGCGCGCGGTTCGCGCGCCGGCAAGGCGCCCGCAGCGCGGCCGACCGGGCACGGGCAAGCCCGAGGCCGGTTCGGTCCGCGCGCCGGTCGACGTGCGCGCCCTCGACGCGGTCTTGCCGATGACCATGCCGGCCGACACCGCGTTGCGCCGATTCTTCCGCGAACATCCGGAGATGGGCCGGCGCGACCGCGCGGGGGTGGCCGAGACCGTGTTCGACGTGCTGCGCAACCGGCGTCTGTATGCGCACCTGGCGCAGAGCGGCGACGGGCCGATCGCCCAGCGGCTCGCCGCGGTGTCGCGCGTCCGCCGCGGCATGCCGGTTCGCAGCGAGCGCGCCGATGGCGCGCCGCCCGCCTGGCTGGCGCGCGCCCGCGACATCGATCCGGCCACGCTGCCCTTCGCGATCCGCTTCAGCCTGCCCGACTGGCTGGCCGCCGCGATCGAAGGGCGACCGGACGCCGCCGCGCTGGCCGCGGCGCTGCTCGAGCCCGCGCCGCTCGACCTGCGGGTCAACGGCGCCCGGGGCGATCGCGAGGCCGCGATCGCGGCGCTGGCCGAGGACGGCATCGAAGCCGAGCCGCTCGCCATCGCCCCGCTCGCGCTGCGGGTCAAGGGCAAGCCGGCGCTCGAGACTTCCCGTGCCTTCACCGAAGGGCTGGTCGAGGTGCAGGACGCGGGCAGCCAGCTGCTCGCGATGCTGGTCGGCCCGAAGCGCGGCCAGACCGTGGTCGACCTGTGCGCCGGCGCCGGCGGCAAGACGCTCGCCATGGCCGCCGCGATGCGCTCGACCGGCCAGGTCTTCGCCTGCGACATCTCGGCGCCGCGCCTCATGCGCCTGCGCCCGCGCCTGCAGCGGGCCGGCGCCACCAACGTGCAGCCGATGGCGATCGACAGCGAGCGCGACCCGAAACTCGACCGGCTGGCCGGTCGCGCCGACGCCGTGCTGGTCGACGCGCCTTGCAGCGGCACCGGCACCCTGCGTCGCAATCCCGACCTGAAGTGGCGCGGCGACCCGACCGCCCTGGGCCGCTTGCTCGAGCAGCAGCAGGCCATCCTCGAAGCCGGCGCGCGGCTGGTCAAGCCGGGCGGCGCGCTGGTCTACGCCACCTGCAGCCTGCTGCCCGAGGAGAACGAGCGGCAGGCCGAGCGCTTCGAGGCGGCCCACCCGGGATTCGTCCGCGAGCCGGCCCGGTCCTTCCTGGCGGGGCAGGGCGCCGGCATCGACGCGACCGATCCGGAAGGCGATCCGGCCGGATTCCTGCGGCTGCTGCCGCACCGCGACGGCGTGGACGGCTTCTTCGCGGCGCGCTGGAAGCGGGTGCGCTGACGGGTCCGCCCGCGCCCGGGCCGGGGGGTGCACACCCGGAGACCCTGCCGGGTATCATGCGCGGAAGCCGCGCCCGGGATGCAACCCGGCGCGCGCTGCCCGGACGGCCGCTCGGCCTTCCTTCTGCCTGATCTGGAGACGTCTTCTTGTCTGATTCCCCTTTCCTGCTGGACTCCCTGCTTCAATTCCTCGACCGGGGCCTCGTCGACGCCACCGGGTGGCAGATCGTGCTGTACACGCTGGCCGCCACGCACGTCACGATCGCCGGCGTCACGATCTACCTGCATCGCTGCCAGGCCCACCGGGCGCTGGACCTGCACCCGGCGGTCGCGCACTTCTTCCGTTTCTGGCTCTGGTTGACCACCGGCATGGTCACCAGGGAGTGGGCGGCCATCCATCGCAAGCACCACGCGCGCTGCGAGACCAACGACGATCCGCACAGCCCGGTTCGCTGGGGCCTTGGCAAGGTCCTGCTCGAAGGGGCCGAGCTCTATCGGGCCGAGGCGCGGAACCTGGAGACCCTGCAGAAGTTCGGCCACGGCATGCCGGACGACTGGATCGAGCGCAATCTCTACTCGAAGCATCCGGTGCTGGGCGTGTCGCTGCTGCTGGTGGGCACGGTGGCCGCGTTCGGCGTCATCGGCCTGGCGGTGTGGGCGGTGCAGATGCTGTGGATCCCGGTGTGGGCCGCCGGCGTCATCAACGGCCTGGGCCACGCCAAGGGCTATCGCAACTTCGACTGCCCCGACGCGAGCACGAACATCCTTCCCTGGGGCATCCTGATCGGCGGCGAGGAACTCCACAACAACCACCACACCTTCGCCAGCTCCGCCAAGCTGTCGGTGAAGTGGTACGAGTTCGACATCGGCTGGATGTACATCCGGATCCTGTCGATGCTGGGGCTGGCCACCGTGCGCCGCACCGTGCCGAAGCCGAAGTTCGCCCAGGCCAGGCAGGTCATCGACCTGGAGACCGTCCAGGCGGTCATCGCCCACCGCTACGACGTGATGGCGCATTACGCGCGCACGCTGCGGCAGGCCTGCGCCGACGAGGCCAAGCGCCTCGCGCAGCGTCCCGAGGGCAAGCTGGTGGCCTCGGCGCGGCGCTGGCTGCATCTCGACGCCGCCCGCTGGAGCGAGCAGCACCAGGCGCGGGTCGCCGAGATCTTCGCGGCCAGCGAGCGGTTGCACAAGCTGGTCGAGATGCGCCGCGAGCTGGCCAAGGTCTGGGAGCGTTCCAACCTGAGCCGCGAGCAGCTGGTGGCCCACCTGCAGCAGTGGTGCCAGCGCGCCGAGGCGAGCGGCATCCGCTCGCTGCAGGAACTGTCGGTCCGGGTGAGGTCCTACGCAGGCTGAGGTCCGACGCCGGCTGAGCCCGCCCCTTCGTCGTTCAGGCGTTTTCGTCTTTCGCCGCCTTGCGGATCGCATCCACCGCCTCGGGATTCATCAAGGTCGAGATGTCGCCGGGATCCTCGTCGAGCAAGGCCGCCCTGACGACCCTTCGCATCGTCTTCATGTTGCGGGTGCGGGGCAGGTCCGATGCGAACACGATCCGCTTCGGCCTGAACGAGCCGCCCAGCCCGTCCACCACTGCGTTCGAGAGCGCCGCGCGCAGGCTGGCGTCGGCGCGGCCCTCCTCCAACGGGATCACCACGCAGACCAGCGCCGCGCCCTTGACCGGGTCGGGAATGGCGACCGCGGCGGCGTCGGCGACCTTCTGAGTTGCCAGCAGCAGCGCCTCGATCTCGGCAGGGCCCGTGCGCTTTCCGGCGATCTTGATCGTGTCGTCGGAGCGGCCATGTATGAACCAGGAGCCGTCTTCGTCGCGCGAGGCCCAGTCGCCGTGGACCCACATGTCGGGAATTCTCCGCCAGTAGCTGTCCAGGTAGCGCTCGGGGTCGCGCCAGAGCCCGCGCGTGGTGCCGATGCTGGCCTGGCGCATGACGAGCTCGCCGACCTTGCCGGGCGGGAGGCTGTTGCCTTGCTCGTCGACGATGTCCGCGCCCGTCCCGGGGATGGGGCCCGAGAAGCTGGCGGGCTTGATCGGGTAGAGCACGTTGGTCGCGAGCAGCCCGCCGACTTCGGTGCCGCCGGAGTAGTTCATCAGCGGCGCTCGGCCAGCAAGGACCTTCTGGAACACCCAGGTCCACGAGTCCGGGTCCCAGGGCTCGCCCGTCGAGGCCGCAACCCGCAGGTTCGACAGGTCGTGCTGCCTGCAGGGCTCGCCGCCGTGGCGCATCATCATTCTCGCCACCGTCGGGCCGATGCCGAGGAAGCTCACCCGGTGCC
>MEEC01000101.1 GCA_001724315.1 Lautropia sp. SCN 70-15
GGGCCGCTCAGGGCTCGGATCCGGTGGCCAGCGGCCGCGCCGGGTCGGCGCACCACTCGCTCCACGAGCCGGGGTAGAGGAACGAGCCGGCCAGCCCGGCGAGCTCCATGGCAAGGAGGTTGTGGCAGCCGGTCACGCCCGATCCGCACTGGTGGACCACCTGCTGCGGTGCGCGATCGCCCAGCAGCGCCTCGAACTCCTGGCGCAGCACCTCGGCCGGCTTGAATCGGCCGTCGGGCCTCAGGTTCTGCTGGAAGGGCCGGTTGATCGCGCCGGGAATGTGGCCGGCCACCGGATCGAGGGGCTCGGTCTCGCCGCGGTAGCGCTCCGGCGAACGCGCATCGACCAGCAGGCGCTCGCGCGAGGACAGGTTGGCCAGCACCGCGGCGGCGTCGACCGCGCCGGCCAGCGAGGGGCGCTCGCTCAGCTTGCCGGGGGCGGCCGGCGGCTGAGGCGCCGCGCGGGTGACCGGAAAACCGGCCCTGGCCCAGGCGGGCAGGCCGCCGTCGAGCACCGCGACTGCGCGGTGGCCCAGCCAGCGCGCGAGCCACCACAGGCGCACCGCGAACATGCCGCCCTGCGCGTCGTACACGACCAGCTGCTTGTCGTCGGACACGCCGATGGCCTCGAGCCGGCGGCGCATCGACTCCCGGTCGGGCAGCGGGTGCCGGCCGTTGCGGCCGTTCTTCGGCCCGGCCAGGTCGGTGTCCTGGTGCATGAACCAGGCGCGGGGGATGTGGCCCTCTGCGTAGCCGCGCGGGCCCGCGGTGGAGTCCAGCAGGTCGTGCCGGCAGTCGACGATCACGCAGTCGTCGAGGCTGGTGGCGAGGGTTTCGGCGTCGATCAGCGTGGTGTGGATCATCGTGGCGACCTGGCCAGGGGTTCGATCGAGGGAGAGGGGGTGCGGGCAGGCGTCTGCGGCACCAGCGAGGCGCCGACGCCGCTGGCCACGATCAGCGCGATGCCGGCCAGTTCCAGCAGGTCGTGCGACTCGCCGAACAGGATCCAGCCGGCCATCGTGGCGAAGACCACGCCGCTGTACTGCAGGTTCGCGGCGAGCAGGGTGCGGCCGCGTCCGAACGCGCGGGTCATGCACAGCTGGCCGATGGCCGCCAGCACGCCGATCGCGAGCAGGGCCGGCAGGTCTGCGGGCGACACCGGGCTCCAGCCGTCGAACGCGGTGGCGGCGAGCGCGGCCAGCAGGCAGTTGACCACCGAGAACCAGAACACGGTTCGCCATTCGGGCTCGCCGGCCCGGCCCAGCGCGCGCACCTGCAGGTAGGCGACCGCGGTGAGCAGGGCGCCGAGCAGGCCGATCGCGAACGCGAGCTCCTGTCCCTGGCCGATGGACGGGCGCAGGATCAGCAGCACGCCGGCGAAGCTGGCCGCCATCGCGAAGTAGAGCAGCCCGCGCGAGGGCTGGCGATCGCCTCGCCACCAGGCGGCGGCGGCCACCGCCAGCGCGATGAAGATCGGCGAGGTGTAGTTCAGCGTGAACGCGGTGCCCATCGACAGCGGGCCCAGCGTGTAGAACCAGCAGAACATCGCCAGCGTGCCGACGACCGAGCGCGAGGCGTGCATCCGGAACCGGCCGGAGGCCGGCGAGATCCGGTGCCAGCGCAGGAAGGCGGCCATCAGCAGGATGCCCACCACGCCGCGCCAGAAGACCAGCTCGAAGGCGCCGAAGGAAGACGCCGCGAGCAGCTTGATCACCGCCCCCATCAGCGTGAAGGCGAGCGCCCCGGCGATCATCCAGAGCGCCTGCATCAGCGCTGCCCGTCAGTCACCGACCGACCCGAGTTCGCGGCGCAGGAACTCGTGGAAGTGCTGCATGCCGTCTTCCATCGGGCTCTGGTAGGGGCCGGCCTGGTTCTCGCCGCGATCGAGCAGCGCCCGGCGGCCGGCGTCCATGCGAAGCGCGATCTCGTCGTCCTCGACCGCGGTCTCCATGTAGGCCGCGCGCTCGGCCTCGACGAACTCCCGCTCGAACAGGACGATCTCTTCCGGATAGTAGAACTCCACGATGTTGGTCGTGTGCTGCACGCCGCGCGGGATCAGTGTGGACACGACCAGCACGTGCGGGTACCACTCGACCATCACGTTCGGGAAGTAGGTCATCCAGATCGCGCCGTGCTTCGGCATCTCGCCGCGATTGAACTTCAGCAGTTGTTCGTGCCAGCGCTTGTAGGCGGGCGAGCCGGGCCGCTTCAGCGCGTCGGCGATGCCGACCGTCTGCACCGAGTACCAGTCGCCGAACTCCCAGCGCAGGTCCTCGCAGGTCACGAAGTGGCCCAGCCCCGGGTGGAAGGGCGCCACGTGGTAGTCCTCGAGGTAGACCTCGATGAAGGTCTTCCAGTTGTAGGCGCACTCGTGGACCTCGACGTGGTCGAGCATGTAGCCCGAGAAGTCGAACTCCTGGCGAACGCCCAGCCTGGCCAGGTCCTTTGCGACGTCGCGCGGGCCTTCGAACAGCAGGCCCTGCCAGTTCTGCAGGGGCGTGCGGCCGAGGTTCAGGCAGGGCTGCTCCTCGAAGTGCGGCGCGCCGAGCAGCTCGCCCTTCAGGTCGTAGGTCCAGCGGTGCAGCGGGCAGACGATGTTGCCGGTGTTGCCGCGGCCCTTGAGCATGATCGCCTGCCGATGGCGGCAGACGTTGGACAGCAGCTCGATGCCGGATTCGCTGCGAACGAGCACGCGCCCGCCGCGTTCGGCCTCGAGCGCATGGTAGTCGCCGGCCTCGGGCACCATCAGCGAGTGGCCGACGTAGCCGGGGCCCTTTCGGAAGAGCGTTTCGATCTCGCGCTGGAACAGCGCCTCGTCGAAATAGGCAGAAACGGGAAGCTGCGTGCGCGAGGGGGTGAGGTACTCACGACGACCCAGATCCGACATCCTGACCCTCCAGTTCAAAAAGTCGAAGGACGGAACCAAGCCCGGCCGCGGGCTGGACGCAGGACCCGGGAAACGGGGTCCGGGCGCGGCCGACAAAAGGCAAAAGGACAAAGGGCGAAAGGATACCCCGTTTGGGGAACCCGGGTAAAATCAAGGCTTTGCCGAATCGCGCGCAGGATCGTCCTCCGATGGCCCGTTCCAACAGTCCCGATGCGGGACGCACCGCCGCCGACGCTGCCGGCGGCAACCCGGATGCCTTGCCCGGTGCATCCGCCACGCCAGATCGCTTCGAATCCGCGCTGAGCGAGCTCGAGGGCATCGTCCAGCAGATGGAAGCCGGTTCCCTGAGTCTCGAGCAGTCGCTCGCGGCTTACCGCCGCGGCGCGGAACTCGTGGGGACCGCCCGCAAGGCGCTGGCCGAGGTCGAGCAGCAGGTTCGTATTCTGGAAGCCGACGTCCTCCGGCCCTTTGACGCCGGTCAGGACGAAGAAGCGTGAGCCGGGTTTCCGACGAGACCGGCGCCGGCACGGCGCCCCGGGCGCCTGCCGTGATCTCCTTCGCCGACTGGATGAGCGGCCATGCCGCCCGCATCGAGCGCGCGCTCGAGACCGCGTTGCCGGCAGCCGACGAGCACCCGGTTCCCCTGCACGACGCGATGCGTTACGCGGTGCTGGGCGGCGGCAAGCGGATCCGCCCGCTGCTGGTCCTGGCGGCCGGCGAGGCGGTCGGCGCGCCGCAGGCGGCGCTGGTCGCGGCGGGCTGCGCGGTCGAGATGATCCACGCCTATTCGCTGGTCCACGACGACCTGCCCTGCATGGACGACGACGTCCTCAGGCGGGGCCGCCCCACGGTGCACGTGGTCTGGGGCGAGGCGCTGGCGATGCTGGTCGGCGACGCGCTGCAGGCGATGGCCTTCGAAGTGCTGGCCGGCGTCGACCGCCCGGCGGCCGCCCGGATGGTGGCCGAACTGGCCGCCGCGGCCGGTTCGCGCGGCATGGCCGGCGGCCAGGCGATCGACCTGGCCGCGGTCGGCGGGCCCATGACCCAGGCCGCGCTCGAGGACATGCACCGCCGCAAGACCGGCGCGCTGCTGCGCGCCTCGGTGAGGCTGGGCGCGATGTGCGGCGACGCGCCGGCAGCGGCCTCGGCGCGCCCCGGCGCCGACGACACGCATTCGCGTCTCGACGACGCGCGCGCGCGTCTCGACCAGTATGCCGAGGCGATCGGGCTGGCCTTCCAGGTGGTGGACGACATTCTCGACGTGGAGGGCGATGCCGCCACGCTCGGCAAGACCGCAGGCAAGGATGCCGACAGCAACAAGCCGACCTACGTTTCGGTGCTGGGCCTGGCTGAATCCAAGCGCATGGCCGCCGACCTGCATGCCTCGGCGCTGTCGGCGATCGCCCCGCTGGGCGAGGCCGGCCGCAGGCTGCGCGAGCTTGCCGACCTGATCGTTCTGAGGCGCTCATGACCGACATGTCCGACGCGAACCGCGAGACGGCGCCGCACGGCACGACCTGGCCGCTGCTGGCCACCGTCGACGATCCTGCCACCCTGCGCGCCATCGATCGCGCGCGGCTGCCCCAGCTCGCCGCCGAGCTGCGCGACTTCGTCCTGCAGTCGGTCTCGCGCACCGGCGGCCACCTGTCGTCGAATCTCGGCACGGTCGAGCTCACGATCGCGCTGCACTACGTGTTCGACACGCCGCGCGACCGCCTGATCTGGGACGTGGGCCACCAGAGCTACCCGCACAAGATCCTGACCGGCCGGCGCGAGCGCATGTCCACGCTGCGCCAGCTGGGCGGCATCTCGGGCTTCCCGAAGCGCAGCGAGAGCGAGCACGACGCCTTCGGCACCGCGCATTCCTCCACCTCGATCTCGGCCGCGCTCGGCATGGCCGTGGCCTCGCGCAACAAGGGCGAGAACGAAGGGCCGAACCGCCGCCGCCACGTGGCGGTGATCGGCGACGGCGCGATGACCGCCGGCATGGCCTTCGAGGCGCTCAACAACGCCGGTGTCACGCCGGACATCGACCTGCTCGTGATCCTCAACGACAACGACATGTCGATCTCGCCGCCGGTGGGGGCGCTCAACCGCTACCTGGCCCGGCTTCTCTCGGGGCGCTTCTACTCCAAGGCCCGCGACCTGGGCCGCGCGGTGCTGCAGAACGTGCCGCCGCTCTTCGAGCTCGCCAAGCGCCTCGAGGAGCATGCCAAGGGCATGGTGGTGCCCGGCACGCTGTTCGAGGAATTCGGCTTCAACTACGTGGGCCCGATCGACGGCCACGACCTCGACAGCCTGATCCCCACGCTGCAGAACCTGCGCGAGCTGCGCGGCCCCCAGTTCCTGCACGTCGTCACCCGCAAGGGACAGGGCTACAAGCTGGCCGAGGCCGACCCCGTGCTCTATCACGGCCCGGGCCGCTTCGATCCGGGGCAGGGCATCGTCAAGTCGACCAAGCCCTCGCGGCCCACCTACACGCAGGTGTTCTCGGACTGGGTCTGCGATATGGCCGAGGCCGACGAGCGGCTGGTGGCCATCACGCCGGCCATGCGCGAGGGCTCGGGGCTGGTGGAGTTCGAGAAGCGCTTTCCGCGGCGCTACTTCGACGTGGGCATCGCCGAGCAGCACGCGGTGACCTTCGCCGCCGGCATCGCCTGCGAGGGGCTCAAGCCGGTGGTCGCGATCTACAGCACCTTCCTGCAGCGCGGCTACGACCAGCTGATCCACGACGTGGCCTTGCAGAACCTGCCGGTCATGTTCGCGCTCGATCGCGCCGGGCTGGTGGGGGCCGACGGCGCCACCCACGCGGGCGCCTACGACTTTGCCTACCTGCGCTGCGTGCCCAACCTGGTGGTCTACGCGCCGTCCGACGAGAACGAGTGCCGGCAGATGCTCTACAGCGCGTTCCGGCACGACGGCCCGGCGGCGGTGCGTTACCCGCGCGGGGCGGGCACTGGTGCGCCAGTCGAGAAGGCCTTCACCGAGATTCCGCTCGGCAAGGCAGAGGTCCGCCGGCAGGGCCGGCGGATCGCGATCCTCGCCTTCGGCACGATGCTCGCGCCGGCGCTGGCCGCCGGCGAGGCGCTCGACGCTACCGTGGTCAACATGCGCTTCGTGAAGCCGGTCGATGCCGACCTGCTGGCCGAGCTGGCTGCCACGCACGAGGCCTTCGTGACGGTGGAAGAGCACGTGGTCATGGGCGGCGCCGGCAGCGCGGTCGCCGAGGCGATGGCCGCGCGGCGCCTCGTGCTGCCGCTGCTGCAGCTGGGCCTGCCCGACCGCTTCATCGACCACGGCGAGCAGGCGCAACTGCTGCGGCTCGAGGGGCTGGACGGCGCCGGGATCGAGCGCTCGGTGCGCGAACGCTTCGGGGAGTGAGCAGCCCTCGGACCCTCAGGCAGCGTGGCCGAGCCCCACCGTCATGCCGCCGCACACGTAGAGCACCTGGCCGGTGATGAAGCCGGAGCGCGGGTCGAGCAGCATCGCGACACCGTGCGCGACGTCGTCCGGCGTGCCCATCCGCCGCACCGGAATCGACTCGATGATCCGTTTCGTGGCCGGGGCGTCGGGCGGGTTGACCCGCTCGAACAGTTCGGTGGCGATCGGTCCGGGGCCGATCGCGTTCACCGTGATGCCGTGGTGGCCGATCTCCAGCGCCAGCGTGCGGGTCAGCCCGTGCAGGCCGGCCTTGGTGATCGAATAGACGGTGCGCAGCGGCTTGCCGAGCGCCGCGCGGCTGCTGATGTTGACGATGCGTCCGTAGCCGCGCGCCTTCATGCCGGGCAGCACCGCCTGCACGCAGCGGATCGCCGCGGCAAGGTTCACCGCCACGACCGCGTCGAGGTCGTCCTCGCTGGCGTCCTCGATCGAGGCGGGTCGCACGATCCCGGCATTGTTGACGAGGTCGGTCACCGGCCACTCGCGGGCCAGCGCGGCGAGCCGCTCCCTGGCGCGCGGCGCGTCCGCCACGTCGAGTTGCTCGTAGTGCTCGCCGTTCTCGAGCTGCTCGGGCGCCTGCAGGTCCAGGTTCAGCACGCGCACGCCGTCGCCGGACAGGCGTCGCACGATCGCGCGCCCGATGCCCCGGCTGCCGCCGGTCACCAGCGCAACACGCGGTGGAGTCGTCGTCATCTTCCCTTTCCTCCAAGCAAGGCATACAGCAGGATGGCCCCGAAGGTCGCGGTACCGATCCCGCCCAGCGCGAAGCCGCCGATCTTCAGCGTGAAGTCGCCGGCGCCGAGCACCAGCGTGACCGCGGCCACGATCAGGTTGCGGTTGTCGGTGAAGTCGACCTTGTTGTCGACCCAGATCTTGGCGCCGGCCACCGCGATCAGGCCGAAGACCACGATCGACACGCCGCCCAGCACCGGTCCGGGGATGGTCGCGATCAGCGCGCCGAACTTCGGCGAGAAGCCCAGCACGATCGCCACCGCGGCGGCCACCACGAAGATCAGCGTGGAGTACACGCGGGTCACCGCCATCACGCCGATGTTCTCGGCATAGGTGGTCACGCCGGTGCCGCCCACGCCGCCCGAGAGCATGGTGGCCAGGCCGTCGCCCACGAAGGCGCGGCCCATGTACGGATCGAGGTTGCGGCCGGTCATCGCCGACACCGCCTTGATGTGGCCCAGGTTCTCGGCCACCAGCACGATCGCCACCGGCGCGATCAGCAGCATCGCGTTGGCCTCGAACACCGGTGCCGCGAATTTCGGCAGCCCGAACCACGCGGCGGCCGCCACGCCGGAGAAGTCCACCGGCTTGCCCAGGCCCATGCCGTTGGTCAGCACCGCGTAGATCAGGTAGGCGAGGATGAGGCCCACCAGGATCAGCAGCTTCTGCAGCAGGCCGCGGGTGAAGACGGCCACGCCGCCCACGCACAGCACGGTGACCACCGCCATCCAGGCGTCGAAGGGCGTGGCGCTCGCGCCTTTGACCGCGATCGGCGCGAGGTTCAGGCCGATCACCGCGACCACCGCGCCGGTGACCACCGGCGGCATGAAGCGCTCGATCCATCCGGTGCCGGCGCTCATCACGATGGCGCCGATCAGCGTGTAGAGCGCGCCGCAGGCGATGATCCCGCCGAGCGCCACGCCGATGTTGGCGTTCGGGCCCGAGCCGGCGTAGCCGGTGGCCGCGATCACCACGCCGATGAAGGCGAAGCTCGAGCCCAGGTAGCTCGGCACCCGGCCGCCGACCACGAAGAAGAAGAGCAGCGTGCCGATGCCCGACATCAGGATCGCCACGTTCGGGTCGAAGCCCATCAGCAGCGGCGCCAGCACCGTGGCGCCGAACATCGCCACCACGTGCTGCAGGCCCAGCGCGAAGGTCTGGGGCCAGGGCAGGCGCTCGTCGGGGGCGACGATGCCCTCGCGCTTGAGCTGCCAGGCCGGGAACAGCGATCCGCTCATCTTGTTTTCCTTTTCGGTCGATCGCCCGGGAGTGCCGCCTGCCGTCCTCGCGGGCGCGGGCGGGGCGGCAGGCGCGACTATCTCAGCAGCGGGCGCATCGCCGCAAGTCCCGCCACCGGGCCGAGCGCGAGCAGGGGCAGCACCCAGGCCAGCGGCCAGGCGGCGGCCAGCGCGGCGAAGACCGGGATCAGCAGCGCGGTCAGCGCGAAGCCGATGCTGTTGACAAGCGTGAGCACGCTGCCCACCAGCTCGCGCGGCGCCGCGCCGGCGGTCAGCGCGCTGAATTGCGGCGAGTCGCCGACGACCGCGATGCCCCAGACCGCGAGCCAGGCCGCGAAGACCGGGCCCGGCGCCTGCAGCATCGCCGGCGCGATCAGGCAGCACAGGCAACTGGTCGCGAGCTGGATGGCGGCCACGCGCGCGCTGCCGTGGCGGTTCGCGAGCAGGCCGCCGACCGCGCAGCCGAGGAAGCCGGCCGCGATGATCCCGAAGGCGGCGGCCGACACCGCGGCGCCGGCCAGCCGCGTGGCAACGATCGCGGGGACCAGGGTCCAGAAGCTGTACAGCTCCCACATGTGGCCGAAGTAGCCGAAGGCCGGCGCGCGCACCGCCGGGTCGCGCCAGATCAGCGCGAGGGCTCGCGGGTTGATCGCCGGGCTGCGGCGCAGGTGTGGGCCGTCGGGCACCGCGGCGTTCAGCAGCAGGCCGCCTGCGGCGGCGANAGCGCGCGCAGCCCATGGGGCAGGGCGGTGCCGAGCACCAGTGCGCCGACCAGGAAGCCCAGTGCGCCGCCCAGCCCGCGTTCGTACCAGCCCGCCGCGATCTTCATGCCCACCGGATAGATGCCGGCCAGGAAGAAGCCGGTGGCGAAGCGGATCGCCAGCAGCGGCGCCAGTCGCTCGGGCACGAGCAGGGCGGCCGCGTTGAACAACGCGCCGGCCAGCGCGCAGAGGAGGAACACGCGCCGCGGCGAGAAGCGATCGGCGATGGTGAGCAGCGCGAAGGCCAGCGTGCCGGCCACGAAGCCGGCCTGCACCGCCGCGGTGAGCCAGCCCAGCGCGACCTCGGGCAGCCCCCAGTCGCGCTGCAGGTCGGCCATCACCCCGTTCGTCGCGAACCAGAGCGAGGAGCCGGCCAGTTGCGCGACCGCGATCGCCGGCAGGATGCGACGCGGCCGCATCGCGGGCCTCGAGCCTGGATTCCGGATGCCCGCTGGCGCTGCCGGCGCGCCGCGTCTAGTCGCGGAAGTTCTGGAAGGCGAGCGGCACGTCGGTGATGTCCTTCTTCAGCAGCGCGATGGCCGACTGCAGGTCGTCGCGCTTGGCGCCGCTGACGCGCACCGCGTCGCCCTGGATGCTGGCCTGCACCTTCAGCTTGCTGTCCTTGATGAGGCGCACGATCTTCTTGGCGTGCTCGGACGACACGCCGTGGCGCACGGTGATCGTCTGCTTCATCTTGTCGCCGCCGATCTTCTGCGGGTCGCCGAAGTCCAGGAAGCGGACGTCGACGCCGCGCTTGGCCGCCTTGCCGAGCAGCACCTCGCGCACCTGGCCGAGCTTGAACTCGTCGTCGGCGAAGGCGGTGAGCTCACGCTCCTTCTGCTCGATGCGGGCGTCGGAGCCCTTGAAGTCGAAGCGGGTGGAGATCTCCTTGTTGGCCTGGTCGATCGCGTTGCGGACCTCGACGGCATCGGCTTCGGAGACTACGTCGAACGAGGGCATGGATGGTTTCCTCCGTGGTCAGAATTTCTTCTCGAAGAACATCGCGCGGCCCATCGCCGGGTCGAGCGCGTAGGGCGCGAAGCCCGCTTCGCGGTAGGCGGCGATCGCGCCACGGTTGCCTTCGAGCACCTCGAGGGTGAGTTTGCAGCAGCCGCGCGCGCGCGCGCCGGCCTCGGCGGCCGCGAGCAAGGCGCGGCCGATGCCGCGGCGGCGAAACGGCGCGGAGACGACGATGTCGTGGATGTTGAGCAGCGGCTGCCCGCGAAAGGTCGACACGCCCAGGAATCCGTTGAGCAGGCCCGCCGGAGTGTCGTCGACGAAGGCGAGCCAGCCGGCGTAGCAGCGGCTGGCCTGCAGCACCTCGGGCAGGCGCGCGAGGACCTCGGGCG
>MEEC01000102.1 GCA_001724315.1 Lautropia sp. SCN 70-15
CGCGCGACGTGATGCCGGTGCTGGCCAACGACCCCGAGGCGCCGCACGACCTGCGCCAGAAGGCGCTTCGACTGGCCGGCCGGGTGATCGAGTTCGACCCCGACGTGCGCGGCGGCGACGGTTACCGGATCGCGCGCGACATCCTGGAGTCGGGGCGCGCGCTGGCCAAGATGAACGCGATCATCGACGCCCAGGGCCGGCGCGCCGAGTCGCCCGCGCCGGGGGCGCTGGGCTTCGAGGTGACCGCGCCGGCCGACGGCACGGTGATCGGCGTCGACAATCTCCGGCTCGCCCGGATCGCCCGGACGAGCGGCGCGCCGCAGGTGCGCGGCGCCGGCGTGGACCTGTTCGTGAAGCTGGGCGACACGGTTCGGGCCGGCCAGCCGCTGTACCGGGTGCACGCGCAGTTCGACGCGGACCTGGCGTTCGCGCGGCAGCTGGTGGGCCGCGGCAACGGCTTCACGCTCGGCGCGCCCGAGCAGGTGCCGCGGGAATTCGCCGCGGCGCCGGGCGATGTGCGCTGAGCTCGCCGTCGCGATGAGCCGAGCGAAGCGATGAGCCTGCTGCTCGCCTTCGACGACGAGCGCGCCCTCGCCGAGCGCCTGGCGCAGGCCACGAGCCTGCCCCTGGTCTTCGTGGCGCGGCACCGATTCCCGGACGGCGAGACGCGACTGCGCCTGCCCCCTGCCCTGCCCGAGCACACGGTGTTGCTGCGCGGCCTGCAGCAGCCGAACGAGAAGCTGACCGAGCTGATGCTGGCCGCGGCCGGCGCGCGCGAGCTGGGCGCGCAGCGGCTCACGCTGGTGAGCCCCTATCTGGCCTACATGCGCCAGGACATGGCCTTCACGCCCGGCGAGGTGGTCAGCCAGCGCCACGTGGGCCGCGCGCTGGCGGGGTGGTTCGACGCGGTGATCACCGTCGACCCGCACCTGCACCGGGTGGCCACGATGGACGAGGTCGTGCCGGGCCGTTGCGGCATCGCGCTGTCGGCCGCGCCGCTGCTCGGCGCATGGATCGCGGAGCATGCGCCGGGGGCCTTGCTGCTCGGGCCCGACGAGGAATCGCTGCAGTGGGCGCGCGCGGCGGCCGCGGCGGGCGGGCTGGACCACGCCGTGTGCCGCAAGCTGCGACACGCCGACCATGAGGTCGAGGTCGAGCTTCCCGGGCTCGAGCTGCGCGGCCGTGCGGTCGTCCTGCTCGACGACGTGGCCAGCACCGGCCGCACCCTGGTCGAGGCGGCGCGAGGCGCGCTCGCACGGGGAGCGGCCACCGTCGACGTGGCGGTGACGCATGCGCTGCTCGTCGGGGATGCGCTGGAACAGCTGCGCGCAGCCGGCGTGCGCGAGGTGTGGAGCACCGACAGCGTGCCGCATCCGAGCAACGTGGTGTCGATCGCGCCGATGCTGGCGCGGGCGCTGTCGTCGAGCGAGCGGCCTTCGGCCGCGCGTTGATCGCGTCGCCGGCCGGCGGTTCGCTCAACCGCCCGGCCTTCCCGCCACCGTCTCCGCCAGCTGACGCAGCAGCGCGGCGCCGTCACCGCGCCACGCGCTGCCGTGCATGCACGCCAGCGTGCGCGGGTCCTCCGCGGCCAGCCGGCGCAGCGTGGCGCCGGTGTCGGGCGCGTGCGCGAAGTAGTCCATCGGCTGGCGGAAGGCCTCGCTGGGGCCGAGGATGTCGACTTCGGTCAGCGCCGGCGCGCCGGCACCGGGCTGGGTGAACAGATCGCCGCAGAAGAAGGTCTTCGTCAGCCGTTCCATCATCAGCCCGCAATCCCAGCCGTGCGGCACGTGCGGCGTGTCGAACCACTGGATCTCGCGGCGGCCCAGCGACAGCAGTTCGCCGTCGGCGAGGGCGCGCGGCGGGCGGTCGGCGAGATCGTTCATCGAGACCATCGCCGCCACCTGGCTGCACACCGGCACCGCCCCGGGGCCGCCGCCAGCAGCAGGTTCAGCGAGCCGCATTCGTCGGCCTCGACGTGCGACAGGCCGACGTAGCGCAGCCGCTCGACCGGCATCACCGCAGCGATCGCCTCTCGCACAGGCCCGAAGAGCTGGCGCGGGCCGCTGTGGAACAGCAGGGGCGCGTCGTCGACGACCAGGCACTGGTTGAAGCTGAACTGCTGGCCGTCCGGCAGCGCGACCGGGGTATTGATCCGGTAGATGCCGTCGGCGATCTCGTGAACGTTGGTATCGGACTGGGCGTTGGTGATCATGGGACCTCCCGTTTGTGGCCACGAATGTCGGTGGCTACGGGTTGTGTCGCGGACGGCGCCCGCGTTACAGCGATTTTTTCGCCGCGCGGGGCTATGCTTTCGCGATGGACACCGCGGACCTTCCCCCCGAAGACGGGCCCGAGGCGGAGTTCGCGCGCCGCATCGCGGCCGGCCCGCCGGGAAGCTCGGTCGACGCCGAGGCCGGGCTCTACCGGCTGCTCGCCCCGCGCGTTCGCCGCTACGGCCAGCGCCACCTGCGCGACGAGCACGCGGCCGAGGACCTGATGCAGCACGTGATGGCAATGACCATCGAGCAGCTGCGCGCCGGCGCGCTGCGCGAGCCCGGGCGGGTGCTGTCCTTCGTGTTCGGCGCCTGCCGCATGACGGTGATGCAGCACTTCCGCGGGCACCGGCGCCGCGACGAGCTGCTGCAGCGCTATGCCGGCGACGTGCCGATGGTGGACGTCCACGTCGCGCCGCGGCTCGACCACGAGCTCGTCGCGCAATGCCTGGAGCGCCTGCCCGAGCGCGAGCGCGCCGTGCTGGTGCTCAGTTTCTACGACGAGCAGCCGGCCGAGGCGGTCGGCCGCTCGCTCGGGCTGACGGCCGGCAACGTCCGGGTGATTCGTCACCGGGGCATCGACAAGCTGCGGCGCTGCGTCGCAAGCGGCAGGAGGGCGGCATGACGGCGCGGGTGAAGGGTCACCTCGACTGGGACGCTCTCGTCGACTACTGGCTCGGCGACACCGACGCGGTGGCCAGCGAGGCGATCGACGAGCATCTGTTGCATTGCGACGCCTGCGGCGCGGTGTTCGACGAGGTCGTCGCGCTGTCGCGCGGCGCGCGCGAGGCGTTTGCCCGCGGGGCCGTGCCGGCGGTGCTGACTTCCGGCTTCGTCGATCGATTGACGAGCGCGGGGTTGCGTGTGCGCTCGTACCGGGTGCCTCGCAACGGCAGCGTGCAGTGCTCGGTCGCGCCCGGGGACGATCTGCTCGTGGCCTGCGTGGAGGCGCCGCTGGCGGGCGTCGAGCGCCTCGACGCGCTGCTCGCGCTGTCGGTCCCTCAGGACCATGGACAGCCGCCGCTCGCGCGTGAGGAGCGGCTGCGCGACATTCCGTTCGACGCGGCGGAAGGTGTCGTGCTGTTCTCGCCCAGACTCGCCGAGGTTCGACAGCTGCCCACGCACGAGCTCGTCATCCGCCTGCTGGCGGTGGACGCGAGCGGCGAGCGAGAGGTCGGCCACTACACATTCCGCCATCAAGCGCAGGCCCCGGCCTGACCCCTGGCCGACGCACCGGAACCGTTTCGACCCGTCGGTCGACAGTCAGCGTCCGCTTTGTTGGATACTCGGGGATCCACGACACCACGCCTAGCCGCCATGACCGAGAGAATGAAAGCCGCAATCCGTGATGAACACGGCCTTGCCTTCGCCGAACGCCCCCGCCCCGCCCCCGGCCCCGAGGAGGTGCTGGTCAAGGTGCACGCGATCGCGCTGAACCGCGCCGACCTCGGCGTGCTGGCCGGCCACATGCACGGCAACATCGGCGGAGCCGGCACCGTGCTGTGCATGGAGTGGGCCGGCGAGGTGGTCGAGGTCGGCCCCGAGGTGAAGAACATCCGCGTCGGAGACCGCATCATGGGTTCCGGCGCGGCCGCCGCCGCCGAGTACACGCTGGCCGATCGCGGCCGCGTCTACCCGATCCCGGCGGGCATGAGCTTCGAGCGTGCGGTCACGCTGCCGGTGGCGCTGCAGACCATGCACGACGCGGTCGTCGTCAACGGCCGACTGAAGCGGGGCGAGTCGGTGCTGGTGATGGGCGCCTCGTCAGGCGTGGGCCTGATGGCCATGCTGATCGCGAAGAAGATGGGGGCGGGCCTGGTGGTGGGCAGCTCGACCAACGCCGGGCGGCGCGCGCGTTTGGGCGAATTCGGCGCCGACCTTGCGGTGGATACCTCGGATCCGGCTTGGCCCGACCAGGTGACGAAGGCCACCGGCGGCAAGGGCGTGGACCTGGTCATCGACCAACTCTCGGGCGACACGGTGAACGCCAGCATGAAGGCCGCCGCGGTGCTCGGGCGCATCGTCAACGTGGGTCGGCTGGCCGGCACGCGCGCCGAGTTCGACTTCGACCTGCACGCGCTCAAGCGGATCGACTACATCGGTGTCACGCACCGCACGCGCAGCAACGAGGAGATCCGCGAGGAGTGCCGCAAGACCTGGGCCGATCTCGCCGCTGGCGTGGCCGACGGCTCGCTCGCGCTGCCGATCTCGGCGACCTTCCCATTCGAGCGGCTGGGCGATGCTTTCGCGATGATGCGGGCGAACGAGCACTTCGGGAAGATCGTGGTCACTACCGTATAAGAGCCTGCGGAAGTCGACATTTCCCCTCGTCGAGATACTTCTCGTAGCCCTCTTCCAGCGGCATATCCATTGACGCAAGGAACCGTGCCACGCAGACGTAGAACGAGGCCGTCAGAACGATCTCTACGACCTGCTCGTCCGTGAGTCCGGCGGCTTTCAAGCCGTCGATTGCATCGGTCGAGGCGCCGGGTCCCGCGGTCACTTCCTCTGCTACGCGAAGAACCGCGCGCTCGGGATCATCGAAGACTTCCGCGTGTTGCCAATCGTGAAGTGCCGAAATCCGCTCTCGGCTGACACCGGCTTCAAGAGCCATTGGAACGTGGTGGGCCCACTCGTAGCGCGCGTTGCAGATCTGTGAGCCGCGCAGTATCAAAAGTTCGCGCAGCCCACGAGGGGTCGATGCCTCCAGCCTCAGCGGCCAGGCGAAATCGATCCACGCGCGGAACATCGATGGTGCAATCGCGAGAACACGATAGAGACTCGGGAGCTCGAAGTCGGCTCCCCGGACCTCTCGCAGCCGAGCCAGTACGCCCGCGAGCCTCGGATCCTCGGGACGCGTGGGTACCATCGGCAGTCTGCTCATCGGCTTGCTTCCATTGTGGTCTCAGTTACGCCTTCCATCGCTCGGGGGAATTGGCAGCCTCCCGGTTCCTGCTGTCGTGCCCGCGTCTACCGGAAGGACAACGCCGGTAATCCAGCGCGCTGCGTCGCTCGCCAGATATGCCACGGCTTCGCCGACATCCCAGCCCGTTCCCTCGGTCTGCAGCAACGAGCGCTGGCGGCGAGCCTCGCGTAACTCGGGTGTCATCCCGCGTGACGACACCATGGGGGTGAAGACCATGCCGGGGGCGACGCAATTCACACGGATACCCTGGGCGGCGTGCTGGGCCGCCATCGCTCGAGTCATGTTGACAATGGCGCCCTTTGACGTCGGATATAAGAGACTTGCGTGCCCGCCCGTCAATCCAGCGACGGAAGAGATGTTGACGATGGCCCCTTTGTTGTTCCTTGCCATTTCCGGTACGGCGAAGCGCGACATCAGCACCATCGAGGTCACGTTGACCCGCATCGCGTGATCCCAGGCCTCAATGTCCACATCGACAGCGGTTCCGGGCGGACCGCCGATCCCCACGTTGTTGACCAACACATCGACGCGGTTCCATCGGTCCACGGCCAAAGCGACGGCCGATCGGCAGTCTCCGACTTGCGTCACGTCGGCACCAAACGCAACCGCCACCCCGCCTTCCTTTTCGATGATCGCGACGGTTTCGTGCGCTGCGTGCCGCTCGAGGTCGATGACCAGCACACGCGCACCGCGCCTAGCGAGCAACACAGCGGCTGCGCGACCGTTTCCAATCCCGGACGTTCGCGAACCGCCGCCTGAGACGATGGCTACTCGTCCGCTCAGGTCCCTGGCGTCGTAGTCGCGGGATTCATAGGGATCGATCATGTCCTTTCCTCCGCAGCGAGGTTCATCAGCTTCTCGGGAAGCGGATGCTGCCCGCCGCGAAACTCATCTTCGATTCGTGCGACGATCTCGGCCACGTCTGGAATGTCATGAACGCCTGCAACCGAATGGCCTGCGCTCCACAACCCGGACCAGCGTTTAGGGCCGTCGCCTGTGGCGTCGCGACCCCATCTCGACCGTGCTTCCGCCACGCTGAGGCCTTCCGGTAGGGATGCCGGGTCCAGCCCCGCCTGAAGGATGGAGGGGGTCAAAAAATTCGCCGGTAAGCCGGTAAACGCACGAGTGAGGGTTATGTCGTCCAGGGAGGCATCGACGAGCATCTGCTTGTAGCTTTCAGCCGCGAGGCTTTCCCGACTCGCAATGAAGCGAGTCCCCATGAGCCCCAGATCACAACCGAGCACAGTGGCTGCCAAGAGCGACACGCCGTCGGACAGGCCACCTGCCAGGGCGATGATGCCGTCATAGTCGCGGCGCACGGCACGGACGAAGGCAAGCGGATTGGCCCAACCCGTTTGCCCGCCGGCGCCAGCGCTCAGCAGGACCAGGCCATCCACGCCAGCCTCGATAGCCCTCTCCGCGTGCCGCATGCTCGCTACATCGGCGAGGACGAGGCAGCCTGCATCATGAAGCGGCCCGACGATAGCCTCTGGCGATCCGACACTGGTGATCACGATCTCCGCGCCGTGGCGTACCAAGCTGTCGAGATCGCTGCGCAATTGCCCCGATGACCGGCGCATGATCAAGTTCGCGCAAAAGGGGCCTATGCGTTTGCCTTCCCTGGCGAGGGCATCGATCTCATGACGGATCGCCTGCAGCCACACGTCGAGTTCGTCTCTCGATTGGGCATTCGCCGTCGGAAAAGCGCCAATGATGCCACTGCCGCAGGCGGCGGCGACCAGGGCCGGCCCGGAAACGCGCAGCATCGGCGCAGCCATCACGGGCAACCGCAGGCGCTCCCGGAGCCATTTCCGCGCCGACGCGGCACCTGCGCCGGGATCCGGTCGGACGAGTCCCATTCCCATCAGATCATTGCGAAACCGCCGCTGATACCGATACTTTGCCCGGTGATGTAAGCTGCGCGGTCCGATGCTAGGAACGCAACCATTCCCGAGATGTCGTCGGGACGGCAGAGGCGACCGAGCCCACGGGCGATCGGGTACACACCCAGCATCTTGGCAAGTCGCTCGTCGGTCTCGGGCGTCGCGGCGGTACTGAGAGGTCCGGACTTGATCCCCTCGTGAGATACCGCCCCCAAGGCAATTACGTTTACATTGATTCGATCACGCCCATGTTCGCGGGCGAGCGCCTTCGAGAAGCCGAGCATCGCTGCCTTTGCGCCGGAATATGCGGCCATCCGGGCCTCGCCCAGGCGACCGGCCTCGGACATGATGCTGATGATCTTGCCCCCCTTCTTTTTCTGCATGCCCGGCAAGACGGCACTGCAACAGTGCATCATCCCGTATACGTTCAGGTCGATGATCTTCTTCCAGTCGTTCGGCGTCGTCTCGGTGAAGTAGGGCGTCAGTCCGCCTTTCTCCCTTCTCTCGGGAATGATCCCCGCGTTGTTTACGAGGATGTCTACGGCGCCAGAGCGCGCGGCTGCGGCATCCACCATCCGCTTCACCTGTTCCGGGTCGGTTATGTCAGCCGCAGCGGCGTAGGCTTCACCGCCCATCGACCGGATCTCCTCCGCCACCCCTTCGGCGCGCTCGCCGAACAGGTCGTTCACGTACACGCACGCGCCTTCGGCGGCGAGCTCAATACAGATGCGGCGGCCGACACCTTGACCGCCACCCGTCACGAGGGCCACTTTGCCCTTCAGTCCGAGATCCATTATTCCTGTCCTCTGAGATGATTCAGGGTTGCATACGTTACGTTCGAATGGCTTGCGCTCGATTCGATAACGGCCCTATCGACCGCGGAACTCCGGCTTCCGCTTTTCGACGAAGGCGCGCATGCCCTCTTTTCGGTCTTCGCTGTCGACGATCATTGCGGCCGAGTAGGTCTCGTACTGCAGGCCGGCGTCCATGCCGACCTGCATGCCGAGGTTCACCGCTCGCTTTGCGAAGCGGATCGCGAGCGGCGGCTGCATCGCGATCTTCACGGCGAGCTCGATCGCCCTCGTCATCAACTCCGCGCCATCGACGACTCGATTGACGAGACGGATCTCGCGGGCCGTCTGGGCGTCGATGATTTCCGAAGTGAAGATCAACTCCTTGGCGATGGATTCGCCAACCAGTCGTGGGAGCCGTTGCGTGCCGCCCGCGGCAGGGATCACTCCCAGCTTCACCTCGGGAAGTCCGAAGCGTGCATGGCTGGCAGCGATCCGGATGTCGCAGCAAAGCGCCAATTCGAGCCCTCCACCGAGCGCCACGCCGTTGATGGCGGCGATGGTCGGCTTCTCGAACTCTTCGATTCCGCGGAAGAGTTCATGAGTCCGGTGTTGAGTTACGTAGTAGTCGACGCCCGGCACTGCGGAGCCGGCCCGCTCCTTGATGTCGGCGCCTGCGCAGAACGCGCGGTCACCCGTCCCCGTGAGGACGATTGCGCGGACGGACGAGTCGTTGCGGGCGTGCTCGAAGAAGGCCGCCGCGAGATCCGCTTTCATCGTCCCCCCAAGCGTGTTCATACGATCGGGGCGATTGAGCGTCACGATCGCGACGCCGTCTTCAACTCGGTAGGTCAATGTTCCGAGATCCATCATTATCCTTTCGAGGCTCAGGCTGTGAGAGACGGTCAGGCCGTCAGGACGTGTGCGAAGGCAACGGATCCCAGGCCGATCATGTGGGCCAGGCCGACTCGTGACCCGGTGTGCTGCCGAGAGCCCGCTTCGCCCCGAATCTGCCGTACGATCTCCGCGATCTGGCCGATTCCGGTGGGGCCGATCGGATGGCCCATGCATAGAAGACCTCCCGACGTGTGGACGGCACAGCGCCC
>MEEC01000103.1 GCA_001724315.1 Lautropia sp. SCN 70-15
GCAGGCCGATGGTGCCGCGGCCGTCGTACTGGCCCTCGTGGGCCGACTGGTCGCCGCCGGTGCAGAAGGCGCGCTCGCCGGCGCCGGCCAGCACGATGGCGCCGATCTCGCGGTCGTAGCCCGCGCGGTTGATCGCGTGGATCAGCTCGTCGCAGGTCTTGCCGCGGAAGGCGTTCATCTTCTCCGGCCGGTTGATCGTGATCCAGGCCGCGCCGTTGCGCACTTCGTACAGGATGTCTTCGTAGTTCATCTGCAAGCCCTCGCGTGATGCCGGCCGCCCCATGGTGGCGACCTAGGAATTGAATGAGCGTCCATTCAGTATACGGAAGTTGGGCTCGGCGTGCACGTGCCCGCCGATGTCGCCGGAAAAGAAAAGGCCCCGCATCGCGGGGCCTTCTCCTTGGCTCGCCGGGAATCAGTACAGCGCGTTCGGCAGCCAGAGACCGATGCCGGGGAACAGGTACAGGATCACGATCGCGATGATCTGTATGCCCATGAACGGCAGCATGCCCATAAAGATCTGGTTCAGCGTCACGTGCGGGGGCGAGACGCCCTTCAGGTAGAAGGCCGACATGGCCACCGGCGGCGACAGGAAGGCCGTCTGCAGGTTCAGCGCGACCAGCAGGCCGAAGAACAGCGGGTCGATCTGGAAGTGGTCGAGCAGCGGCAGGAAGATCGGCATGAAGATGATGATGATCTCGGTCCACTCGAGCGGCCAGCCGAGCAGGAAGATCACGACCTGCGCCAGGATCATGAACTGGATGGGCGTGAGGTCCATCCCCATGACCCAGGTGTTGATGATCTCCTGGCCGCCGAGCAGGGCGAAGGCGGCCGAGAAGATGCTCGAGCCGACGAACAGCCAGCAGACCATCGCGCTGGTCTTTGCGGTGAGGTACACCGACTCGCGCACCATCGGGAAATTCAGCCTCCGATAGGCTGCGGCGAGCAGGATGCCACCCAGCGCGCCGAGCGCCGCCGCCTCGGTCGGCGTGCAGAGGCCGACGACGATGCTGCCCAGCACCGCCAGGATCAGCAGCGTGAGCGGGAAGAACGACGCGAGCAGCATCTTGAAGATCTCGAGCCGCGCGAAGGTGAGCATCGCGTAGTAGCCGAGCATCGCGATGCCGACGACCGCCAGGCTGATCCAGTAGCCGAGCGGCGCCGATCGACGTTGCGGCCCGTCGGCTTCGCCGGCGTCCTGCGCCGGGTCGGCGGCCGCGTCCGGTGCGGTCGCTTCCGCACCATTCGCGCCCGGAGGCTCTGCCAGCCCGCCGGCGCCAGGCGGTTCAGCCAGGCCGCCGCCGCTGTCGGCGTCGTCCGAAGAGCTGAAGCCGCCGCCCATCTGCTGCAACCCGTAGTCCTCCTCGACGACGGGTGCGGTGACGGCGAGATAGCTGCCGCCCATGACCGCCGCGAACACGATGATCGGCAGCACGGCGGCGACGAGGTTTCCGACGAGCGTCGCCGTTGGCACGCCGACGTTGCGGCGCCCCTTGATCGCGGTGACCAGGGCCGGGATGGCGCGGTTGCCGACGCTGTCCTTCAGCGCACTCGCGAACGGCGGCAGCGGAACCTTCCGATCTTCCTCGGAGAGCGGCGGCGCGAGATGGGGCTTGAACTTCGCGAGCACGATCACGTACAGGACGTAGAGCCCTGCCAGCATCAGGCCCGGGAAGAACGCGCCCGCGTAGAGCTTGACGACCGAGACGCCGGCGACCGCGCCGTACAGGATCAGCAGGACCGACGGCGGCAGCAGGATGCCCAGGCAGCCCCCGGCCGTGATCGACCCGGCCGAGAGCTGGACGCTGTAGCCGGCGCGAAGCATGGCCGGCAGGGCGAGCAGCCCCATCAGCGTGACCACCGCGCCGACGATGCCGGTGGCGGTGGCGAACAGCGCGCAGGTGGCGATCGTGGCGACCGCAAGCGAACCCGGGATCCTCGCCATGGCCAGGTGCATGCCCTGGAACAGGCTCTGGATCAGGTTGGCGCGCTCGACCAGGTAGCCCATGAAGATGAACAGCGGCACGGCGATCAGCACGTCGTTCGTCATCACCGCGTAGGTGCGAAGCACCATCAGGTCCAGCGTCTGCTGGATGGCGAGCTCCCAGCCCATGCCGCGATAGGCCAGCAGCGTGAAGATCACGCCCATGCCCATCAGCGTGAAGGCCGTGGGAAAGCCCAGCATGATGGTGACGACGATCAGCGCCAGCATCAGCAGGCCGAGGTGGCCGTTCGTCATGTCGGCCGGAGCCGGCATCAGGATCGCGATGCCCAGGACGATCGCGATCAGGATGGACAGGCCGAACCAGATTTCCTTTCTCATTTCTGCGGCACCTGCTTGCGCTGGCCGGTGACGTAGACGTCGAGCTGGGCGATGTCTTCGTCCTTCACGTGGACCATGTCCTTGAGCTTGTCGACGTCGACCTCTTCCACGTCCTCCTCGCGCGACGGCCACTGGCCTTCCCGCAGGCAGCCGATGCAACGGACGACCTCGACGAAGCCCTGCAGCAGCAGGCAGAAACCGGCGATGGGAATGATCGCCTTGAACGGATAGATGGGCGGTCCGTCGGCCGTGATGTTGGAGTGTTCGTTGATCGCCCAGGACTCGGCCGCGTAGTAGTAGCCGGCCCAGAACAGCGCGATCACGCCCGGGAAGAAGAAGAGGATGTACAGCGCGAGGTCGAGACCGGCCTGCAGCCGGGCCGGGAAGAATCCGTACAGCACGTCTCCGCGAACATGGCCGTTCTTGGCTAGCGTGTAGGCGCCGGCCATCATGAACAGGCCGCCGTACAGCATGTTCATGAAGTCGAAGGACCAGGCGTGCGGAGCGCCCAGGACGTAGCGCGAGAAGACTTCGTAGGAAACGAAGAGTGTCAGCGCCAGCGCGAACCAGCCGAACAACTGGCCGATCCAGGTGTTGAACCGGTCGATGGCGACCAGGAGCCCTTGCATGATGGCCTCAACCTGCTAGTGGACGAGGGGCAGGATGGTAACGCAAAAACGGCCGAAAACCGGAACGGTATCGATGCTGCTTCCGTCTCCGGTCCGGCCGTTCGCGCAGCGAAGGGGACACGACCCGCGGATTGCCGGCAGTCAGCGACCGCCGGCCACCCCGGGCAGCGGGGCTCAGCCCTTCTTCTGGAAGTAGTGGTTGTAAGCCAGGCGCCGGTTGTTGTTGGTGTCCATGTCCCACGCCATGGCCCGCGCGGCGAAGGCGCGTTGCGAGGCCTCGATCTCCTTGAACAGCGGGTTCGTCTCGGCCTTCTTCGCGACGATCCGGTCCCAGACGACCAGCTGCTCGCGCAGGATCGCGTCCGGCGTCTTGTAGAACTTCACGCCGTCCTTCTGCAGGTTGATGTAGTCCTTCGAGTAACGGTCGACCGCCTTCCAGGACATGTCGGCCGAGGCCGCCTCGACGGCGTTGGCGATGATGGCCTGCATGGTCTTGGGCAGACCGTTGTACTTGTCCTTGTTGAACATGATCTCGAAGGTCTCGGCCGCCTGGTGGAAGCTCTGCAGCATGCAGACCTTGGAGACGTCGGGAAAGCCGAGCAGGCGGTCGGACGAGGCGTTGTTGAACTCCGCGCCATCGAGCAGGCCGCGGTCGAGCGCCGGCACGATCTCGCCGCCGGGCAGCGCGTTGACCGCCGCGCCCATCTCGGTGAACAGGTCGATCGCCAGGCCGTTGGTGCGGAACTTGAGGCCCTTCAGGTCGGCGGTCTTGGTGATCGGCTTCTTGAACCAGCCGAAAGGCTGGGTGGCCATCGGGCCGGTCAGGAAGGAAACGACGTTGCCGCCGATCGACGCGTAGAGCTTCTCGAGCAGTTCCTTGCCGCCGCCGTACTTGTGCCAGGCCAGCACCATGTTGGCGTCCATGCCGAAGGCCGGGCCGGAGGAGAACAGGGCCAGCGCGTTCTGCTTGCCGTAGTTGTAGCCGAGCACGCCGTGGCCGCCGTCAAGCGTGCCCTTGGAGACGGCGTCGAGCAGGCCGAAGGCGGGCACGACCGCGCCAGCGGGCAGCATCTCGACCTTGAGCTCGCCGCCGGTCATGTCGTTGATCTTCTTGGTGAAGTCGACTGCGTACTCGTGGAAGATGTCGACGGTCGGCCAGGTGCTCTGGAAGCGCAGGGTGATCGCGCCCTGCGCGCGCACGATGGCGGGAAAGCCCAGCGTGGCCGCGGTGCCGGCGGCGGCGGCGCTGCCGAAGAACTTGCGGCGCGAACCGGACTGGGCGGTCGAATCGATGGCGGGTTGGGTGTTCTGCTTCACGGAGTGTCTCCTCTTGCTGCTTCGGTAGTCAGTCGATCCAGGTGCTCGGGGGCCGCTGTGCCGCGCCGCCCGATGCGTCGTTGTGGTTCGGGTTCCGACCCCTGACCGGATCGTCGAAAGTGCGGTCTGTCATCGCGCCGGGATGGAACGCGTCGGAACTAGCCCCGGTGGGAGGGTATAGAGGCCGTTTTGGCCCGTCAACCCGTCGTGCGGCAGGCTGTTCCGGGAAAACCTCCGGGAAAAGCTTCCGGGAAAACAAAAAGGCAGGCGCGAAGGCCTGCCTTTCGTTAGGGGCGCGCGGCCGGACCGCCCGCTGCCTCGGTGTACGCCGGCGCGCTGGGCGCCGTGCCGGGTTCTTGCCCTATCCGGGCAAGGCCCCGGGAGGGCGTCACTTGATCTTCGTTTCCTTGTAGGTCACATGCTTGCGGGCGACGGGATCGAACTTCTTGATCTCCATCTTTTCCGGCATGTTCCGCTTGTTCTTGGTGGTCGTGTAGAAGTGGCCGGTGCCGGCCGTCGACTCGAGCTTGATCTTGTCGCGCATGATGTTCGCCTCGCTGGTGCGGTGAGGTTCGTTCGGTCGCTCAGGCGTTGCCGCGAGCGCGCAGGTCGGCCAGCACCGAGTCGATGCCCACCTTGTCGATCAGGCGCAGGCCCGCGTTGGAGATGCGCAGCCGGACCCAGCGCTGCTCGGATTCGACCCAGATGCGGCGGTACTGGAGGTTCGGCAGGAAGCGACGCTTGGTCTTGTTGTTCGCGTGCGAAACATTGTTGCCGACCATCGGCGCCTTTCCGGTAACTTGGCAAACTTTGGCCATGATCAGTGTTCCTGTCAGGATCTCGATAACGGACCCGCTCGGATCCAGCAAAGCTCGCCATTATAGGGGAACCAGGGCTGGTGGGGCAAGTCGGGGCATGGCAGCTCAAAGCAGCCCCGCCTCGGCGAACGAGTAGCACCGGTTGCCGGCCACGATCAGGTGGTCGAGAACCGGGATGTCGAGCGGGCGCAGGGCCGAGCGCAGCGCGTCGGTGAGCATCCTGTCCGCCGCGCTGGGCTCGGCCACGCCGGAGGGGTGGTTGTGGGCGAAGATGATCGCCGCGCAGTTGAGCTCCAGCGCCCGCCGCGCCACCTCGCGGGGGTAGACCGCGGTCTGGGTCAGCGTGCCGCGGAACAGTTCCTCGGCCGAGATCAGGCGGTTCTGGCTGTCCAGGAAGAGCCCGGCGAAGATCTCGAAACCGCGGTCGCGCAGCCAGAGGGCAAGGAAGTCGCGCACGGTGCCGGGCGACTGCAGCGAGTCGCGGGCCCGCAGCTCTTCGCGCAGCGAGCGCCGCGACAGCTCCACCGAGGCCTGCAGCAGCGCCCATCGTGCCGGGCCCAGGCCGGGGCGGTTCAGGGCCTGCTCCTGGCGGGCCGACAGCAGCCCGCGCAGGCCGCCGTACTCGGACAGCAATTCGTTGCCCAGGTCGACCGCGCTGCGACCGCGCAGGCCGGTGCGCAGCAGCACCGCCAGCAGTTCGGCGTCGGAGAGCCGGGCGGCTTCGCCGGCCAGCAGCCGTTCGCGGGGGCGCTGATCGGCCGGCCATTCGGTGATCGTCATGGTTTCGCTCGAAGTTTCGGGGCCTGGAGGACAGGGCGCGGTCGGCGATCCGGGCCGGCAAGACCCCGGTCGCAGCCGGGTGCGGCGGCGACCCATCCCGTAGAATGGCGGGCATGAACACCCGATCGCCCGACGCCGCGCCCGGCGACGCCGGCAGCCCCGCGAGGGTCCTGCCCGGCTCCCACCTGACCCTGCATTACCGGCTCAGTCTCGCCGACTCCGGCGCAGACGTCATTAATACTTTCGTCGAACGACCCGCCACGCTGCCGCTCGGTCTAGGTCACATGGCCGAGCCGCTGGAGCGCTGCCTGATCGGTCTGGCCGACGGCGCCCACCAGGTGTTCGAGCTCGAGCCCGAGCAGGCCTTCGGGCCGCGCAACCCCGACCTGGTGCAGAAGCTGTCGCGGGCCACCTTCGATGCCAACATCGGCCCGGACAACGACTATCAGGCCGGCGACCTGGTCGAGTTTCCCACCGCCGACGGCGGGCGCTTCGCCGGCGTGCTGAAGGAGCTCACCGACCAGTACGCGCTGTTCGACTTCAATCATCCGCTGGCCGGCCAGCGGCTGCGATTCGAAGTCCGCATCCTGGGGATCCTCTGATGGCCGGCACCGAAGCCCTGCTCGCCCAGCCGCGCGGTTTCTGCGCGGGCGTCGATCGCGCGATCGAGATCGTCGAGCGCGCGCTGGAACGATTCGGCCCGCCGGTGTACGTCCGTCACGAGATCGTCCACAACGACCACGTGGTGGGCGAGCTTCGTGCCAAGGGGGCGATCTTCGTCGACGAACTCGACGAGGTGCCTGCCGGCTCGGTGGTGATCTTCTCCGCCCACGGCGTGTCGCGCGCGGTGCGCGACGAGGCCGAGCAGCGCGGGCTGCAGATCTTCGATGCCACCTGCCCGCTGGTCACCAAGGTCCACGTCGAGGTGGCCAAGATGCGGCGCGAGGGCCGCGAGGTGGTCATGATCGGCCATGCCGGCCACCCCGAGGTCGAGGGCACGATGGGTCAGGCCGACGACGGCATCCATCTGGTCGAAACGGTCGAGGACGTCGCCCGCCTGCAGGTGGCCGATCCCTCCCGTCTGGCCTACGTCACCCAGACGACGCTGTCGGTCGACGACTGCCGAGGCATCATCGCGGCGCTGAAGGCGCGCTTTCCCCAGATCGCCGAGCCCAAGAAACAGGACATCTGCTACGCCACGCAGAATCGCCAGGATGCGGTCAAGTTCATGGCGCCGCAGTGCGACCTGGTGCTGGTCATCGGATCGCCCACCAGCTCGAACAGCAACCGGCTTCGCGAGGTCGCCGAGAAGCTCGGCTGCGAGGCCCGCCTCATCGGCTCGGCGGCCGAGCTGGATCCGGCCTGGCTGGCCGGCAAGCGGCGCATCGGCGTCACCGCCGGCGCCTCGGCGCCCGAGGTGCTGGTCGAGCAGCTGATCGCCCGCCTGCGCGCGCTAGGCGTGGGGAGCGTGCGCGCGCTGCCCGGCGTTGAAGAGCACATGACCTTCCCGCTGCCCAAGGGCCTGGCGCGCGGCGAAGCACCTGCCCCGGGCGTCGACCCCGCGGCCTGAGCCTCGAGCGATGCCGCCCGGCCAGCCAGCCCGACTGTCGCTGCGCGGCATCGGAAAGGTCTATCCGGCGGTCGTCGCCAACCAGGACATCGACCTCGATGTCGCGGCCGGCGAGATCCATGCGGTGCTGGGCGAGAACGGCGCGGGCAAGTCCACGCTGATGAAGATCGCCTACGGGGTCACCCAGCCCAGCGCCGGCCAGATCGTCTGGGAGGGAAGCCCGGTGGTCCTGCGCGACCCGGCGCATGCGCGCAGCCTGGGCATCGGCATGGTCTTCCAGCACTTCTCGCTGTTCGAGTCGCTCACCGTGGTCGAGAACGCGGCGCTGGCCTTGCCGGGCAAGCCGGACCTGGCCGACCTGGCGCGCCGCATCGAGGCGGTGTCGACCCGTTACGGGCTCCCGGTGGATCCGCACCGCCTGCTGCACGCGCTCTCGGTCGGCGAGCGCCAGCGGGTGGAGATCGTGCGCTGCCTGCTGCAGAACCCGAAGCTGCTGATCATGGACGAGCCCACCTCGGTGCTGACGCCGCAGGCGGTGCGCAGCCTGTTCGGCATGCTGCGCAAGCTGGCGGCCGAGGGCTGCAGCATCCTCTACATCAGCCACAAGCTCGACGAGATCCGCGAGCTCTGCCACTCGGCCACCGTGCTGCGCGCCGGACGCGTGACCGGCCGCTGCGTGCCGGCGAGCGAGACGCCGGCCTCGATGGCCCGGATGATGATCGGCGACGAGCTGCCGGTGCCCCGCCACGCCAGGGCCGCCGAGGGCGGCGACACGCGGCTGCACGTGGCCGGGCTGTCGCGCGCCAGCGCCGATCCCTTCGGCGTGGACCTGAGGGACATCGAGCTCGAGGTGCGCGCCGGCGAGATCGTCGGCATCGCGGGCGTGTCGGGCAACGGCCAGCAGGAGCTGCTGCGCGCGATCTCGGGCGAGGCGCCGCTCGACACGCCGGCGACGATCCGCCTGTTCGGCTACGAGGCGGGCACGATGCCGGTGGCGCGGCGCCGCGCGCTGGGCATGGGCTTCGTGCCCGAGGAGCGGCTGGGCCGCGGCGCCGTGCCGCAGATGAGCCTGGCGCAGAACGCCTTGCTCACCGCTCACCGCAAGGGCATGCGCCGCGCGGGCCTGGTCGACTTCGGCGCGGCGCGCCGGTTCGCGGCCGACTGCATCGCGCGCTTCGGCGTGAAGGCGCCGGGTCCCCAGGCCGTCGCCGGTTCGCTGTCCGGCGGCAACCTGCAGAAGTTCATCGTGGCGCGCGAGGTCCTGCAGCAGCCGAAGCTGCTGGTCGTCTCGCAACCCACCTGGGGCGTGGACGTGGGCGCGGCGGCCTTCCTGCGCCAGCAGCTGATCGACCTGCGCGATGCCGGCGCGGCGGTGCTGGTGGTCTCCGAGGAGCTCGACGAGCTGTTCGAGATCTGCGATCGGATCGCGGTGATTGCCGG
>MEEC01000104.1 GCA_001724315.1 Lautropia sp. SCN 70-15
GAAAGCCGTTCTGCACGTCGGTGGTCGAGATCGCGATGAGCGAATTGCCCGAAGGGCCACAGACCAGCAGGTTGGCGCCTGGCTCGGCGTAGAGCGGGGCCCTGCCGTCGACGTCGACCGCACAGGCGGCGATCACGCCGAACTGGTTCACGTAGCCATCGTAGTTCGAGTTCTCCCGATTGACGTAACCGTCGCGGGTCTCGTTCTCGATTGGAATGCAGCGATCCTCCGGTCGCGCGCCCTCCGTGATGTGGTAGCAGCCGCCATTGCCGCCCGGGAACACGTAGACCGTGCCCAACCCGCCACGCCCCTTCTCGATGCCGGTTCGTACCGCCGACACGAAGCTGTCCTCGGCGCGGTTCAGCATCCCGTTGTCGGGCGACCCCCAGCTGTTGTTGTAGATCGCGTTGGCGTCGAGGTCGCGGGTCAGCGCGTCGGCGATGTCGGCGTCGGTGCTGGTCGCCAGCGCGTTATAGGCCGCCAACCCGGCGCGCGGCGCCACGCCGGCGCCCTGGAACGCATTGTTGTCGCGCGCGAGGATGATTCCGGTGACCGCGGTGCCGTGGTCGTCGTCGAAGTACCAGGGAAGCGGCTCGGTGGCGGAGCCGGTGCGGTAGTCGAAGACAGCGCCCGGGACGAGATTGGGGGCGAGATCCTGGTGGACGGTCTCGATCGCGTCGTCGACGACCGCAACCCGGACGCCTTCGCCGCGGATGCCGAGATCCGTCCAGACCGATTTCGCACCCAGCGCGTCGAGGTGCCATTGCAGCGACAGGAAGCTCGGCTCATCGGGCCCCTCATCCTGATCGTAGGGGTCGGCCAGCACCGCGGTGTAGTCGAAGTCCGGCGGAGGATATGTGGCCGTGCTGTCCTCGCCGCCCCCGCCGCAAGCGGCAAGCACCGACATCCCCAGGCAAGCGAGGGCAACGGACAGGCGGTGCATGCGTCGGGATGACATCGATCAGGAGCCCCGAGACACGGGGCGAATCCGCAATTCCGCCATGCTACCCGGCAGCTGCGCGCGCCGCAGCTGCCGAACCACCGCAAACCGGCAACTTGTCGCGCCGCTGCCAAATCCGCTACTGTCTTTCCCTTCCCTTTTCCCCGTCCCTCGGAAACCGATGTCCCGCATCCACTCCCTGCTCGTCGCCAACCGTTCCGAAATCGCGATTCGCGTCATGCGCGCCGCGGCCGAACTGGGCATGCGCACGGTGGCGATCTTCTCGCATGAGGATCGCTTCGCGCTGCATCGCTTCAAGGCCGACGAGAGCTATCAGGTCGGCGAGGGGCTCAAGCCGCTGCAGGCCTATCTGGACATCGACGACGTGATCCGGATCGCCAAGCGCTCGCGGGTCGACGCGATCCACCCCGGCTACGGCTTCCTGTCGGAAAACCCGGATTTCGCCCGGGCCTGCGAGAAGGCCGGCATCCTGTTCGTGGGGCCCTCGCCCGAGGTGATGACCACGCTGGGCAACAAGGTGGCCGCCCGCAATGCCGCCCAGGCCGCAGGCGTGCCGGTCATGCCGGCCACGGGCCCCTTGCCGAAGACCGGCGACGAAGCGGCCGACCTGGCGCAGGCGAAGCGCATGGCCGCCGAGGTCGGCTATCCGGTCATGCTGAAGGCGAGCTGGGGCGGCGGCGGCCGGGGAATGCGGGTGATCGCGAACGACGCCGAGCTCGAGTCCCAGTTGCCGGTTGCGCGGCGGGAGGCGGCCGCAGCCTTCGGCAACGATGAGGTCTATCTCGAGAAGCTGGTCAGGCGGGCCCGCCACGTCGAGGTGCAACTGCTCGGCGACCGGCACGGCAACCTGGTCCACCTGTTCGAGCGCGACTGCTCGGTGCAGCGGCGCAACCAGAAGGTGGTCGAACGGGCGCCCGCGCCCTACCTGGACGACGTTCGCCGGGCCGCGCTGTGCGAGGCCGCGCTGAAGCTCGGCCGCGCGGTGGGCTACACCCACGCCGGCACCGTCGAGTTCCTGATGGACGCCGACTCGGGCGACTTCTGGTTCATCGAGGTCAACCCGCGCATCCAGGTCGAGCACACGGTCACCGAGCAAGTCACCGGCATCGACATCGTCAAGGCGCAGCTGCGCATCACCGAGGGCGCGCGGATCGGCGAGCCCGGCGGGCCGGTGCCGGCGCAGGAGGCCATCCGGCTGAACGGTCACGCGCTGCAGTGCCGGGTCACGACCGAGGACCCGGAGAACGCCTTCACGCCGGACTACGGCCGGATCTCGGCCTACCGCAGCGCGGCCGGCTTCGGCCTGCGGCTCGACGGCGGCACCGCCTACACCGGCGCGGTGATCACGCCCTACTACGACTCGCTGCTGGTCAAGGTCACCGCCTGGGCGCCCAGCGCCCAGGAGGCGATCCGCCGGATGGACCGCGGCCTGCGCGAGTTCCGGATCCGCGGCGTGGCCACCAACCTGCAGTTCGTCGAGAACGTGATCAACCACCCGGACTTCGCCGCCGGCACGGTGACCACGCGCTTCATCGACGACACGCCCGAGCTCTTCCGCTTCCCGCGGCGCCGCGACCGGGCCACCCGCTTGCTGCGCTACATCGGCGACGTGACGGTGAACGGGCATCCCGACATGAAGGGCCGCGCGAAGCCGGATCTTTCGCACGTGCACGTCGGCCTTCCCCGGCGCTGGCCTGGCGGTTCGGGCGGCGCGCATGGCGCGGTGACCAACCCGATCGCCCGGCCGGGCGAGCCGATCGACCTGACGGTGAAACCGCCGCCCGGAACCCGCGACCTGCTCCGCGAGCTCGGCCCGCATAAGTTCGCCGAGTGGATGAAGGACAGCGGCCGCGTGCTGCTGACCGACACCACGATGCGCGACGCGCACCAGTCGCTGCTGGCCACGCGGATGCGCACGATCGACATGGAGCGGATCGCGCCCTACTACGCGCGGATGCTGCCGCAGCTCTTCTCGCTCGAGTGCTGGGGCGGGGCCACCTTCGACGTGGCGCTACGCTTCCTGAAGGAAGACCCGTGGGAGCGGCTGGCGCGATTGCGCGAGGCGGTGCCGAACATCCTGTTCCAGATGCTGCTCCGGGGCAGCAACGCGGTGGGCTACACCAACTATCCGGACAACGTGGTGCGGCAGTTCGTCGGCCGGGCGGCGGCCGGCGGTGTCGATCTCTTCCGCGTCTTCGACTCGCTGAACTGGGTCGAGAACATGCGGGTGGCGATCGACGCGGTCAACGAGGCCGGCGCGCTCTGCGAAGGCGCGATCTGCTACACCGGCGACCTGTTCGACCGCTCGCGCCCGAAGTACGACCTGATGTACTACCTGGACATCGCGAAGCAGCTGCAGCGCGCCGGCGTGCAGGTGCTGGGCATCAAGGACATGTCCGGCGTGTGCCGGCCGCGCGCGGCGCGCGAGCTCGTCGCCGCGCTGAAGGCCGAGACCGGCCTGCCGGTGCACTTCCACACGCACGACACCAGCGGCGCCTCGGTGGCCTCGGTGCTGGCGGCGATCGAGGCAGGCGCCGACGCGGTCGACGGCGCGATGGATGCTATGAGCGGGCTCACCTCGCAGCCCAACCTGGGCGCGATCGTGGCGGCGCTCGAGGGCGGCGACCGCGACCCGGGCGTGGACCGCGAGTCGATGCAGGCGATCTCGCATTACTGGGAAGGCGTGCGCAGGCTGTACGCGCCTTTCGAGTCGGACATCCGGGCCGGTACCTCGGACGTCTACCGCCACGAGATGCCGGGCGGCCAGTACACGAACCTGCGCGAGCAGGCCCGGGCCCTGGGGCTCGAACATCGCTGGCCCGAGGTCGCGAAGGCCTATGCCGAGGTGAACCAGCTGTTCGGCGACATCGTGAAGGTCACGCCGACCTCGAAGGTGGTCGGCGACATGGCGCTCTTCATGGTGGCCAACGACCTGACACCGGCCGACGTGGCCGATCCCTCGCGCGAGATCGCTTTCCCGGAGAGCGTGGTCTCGCTGTTCAAGGGCGAGCTGGGCTTCCCGCCCGACGGCTTCCCGGCGGCGCTGTCGCGCAAGGTGCTCAAGTGCGACAGTCCGAACCCGATCCTGGCCGAACCGCCTCGCCCGTATCGCCCCGGCGACCGGCTGCCGGCGGCGGACCTGGAGGCCGTTCGCGAGGAGGCCGCCAAGGCGGTGGGCCGGCAGGTCGGCGACGACGATCTCGCCTCGTGGCTGATGTACCCGAAGGTGTTCCGCGAGTATGCCGAGCACCGGCGTCACTACGGCGACGTGAGCGTGCTGCCGACCCAGACCTTCTTCTACGGGATGCGCGAGCGCGAGGAGGTGTCGATCGACATCGATCCGGGCAAGACGCTGGTGGTGCGGATGCAGGGCACCGGCCCGGCCGAGGAAGAGGGCGTGGTGCGCGTGTTCTTCGAGCTCAACGGCCAACCGCGCACGCTTCGGGTCGAGAAGGCCGGTGCGGTGCGCGCCGCCAGGCGCCGCCAGGCCGACCCGGCCGATCCCTCGCAGGTGCCGGCGCCGATGCCCGGCATGATCGTGACCGTGGCGGTCAAGGCCGGCCAGAAAGTGCGCGCCGGCGACCCGCTGGTCTCCATCGAGGCGATGAAGATGGAGACGCAGATCCGCGCCGAGCGCGACGGCACGGTCAAGGCGGTTCACGTGAAGCCCGGCGAGACGGTGGAGGCGCACGACCTGCTGGTGGAGGTCTGACTGGCGGGAAGGGAGAAGGGGGAAGGGAGAAGGGGATGACGGAAGGGCGTTGGGTGGTCAGGGCGCTGCGCGAGGACGAGAAGGCCGCGTGGGCGCCGCTGTGGCGGGGCTATCAGCAGTTCTACGGGGTCGAGATCCCGGCCGAGGTCACTGAGCTGACCTGGGCGCGCTTCCACGATCCGGCCGAGCCGATGTTCGTGCTGGGGGCATTCGCTGCCGGCTCGGGCGCCGGGCCGTCCGCCGCCTCGCTTTCGGGTGAAGGCAGTTCGCGCCTGCTCGGCATCGTTCACTACGTCCTGCACCGGTCCTGCTGGACGGCCGGCCCCTACTGCTACCTGCAGGACCTGTTCACCGTGCCCGAGTCGCGCGGGCAGGGCGTGGGGCGGGGGCTGATCGAGGCGGTCTACGCGAAGGCGGCCGAGGCGGGCGCGAGCCGGGTCTGGTGGCTCACGCAGGAGACCAATTACGCCGGCCGGATGCTCTACGACCGGGTCGCCGACCGGCCGGGCTTCATCCAGTACCGCAAGCTGCTGTGAAGCCGGAGGCCCCCGGTCCCTCCTCCTTTCGACGCGTCGACTCGCCGCTCGGCCGGGTGCTGCTGGTCGCGCTGCGTGGCCGCCTGAGCGGGCTCTACTTCGAGGGTCAGTGGGACGAGCCCGATCTCGGCCAGGCGCCCGACGAGGACGAGCGCGTGCGTGCCGGGGACGCGGCGGTGCTCGACCGGGCGAGCGAGCAACTGCAGGCGTACTTCGAGGGTCGCCGCCGGCGCTTCGACCTGCCGCTGGAACTCGTCGGCACGGCGTTCCAGCGCGAGGTCTGGCAGGCCCTGCTCGCCATTCCCTTCGGCGCCACGAGCACCTATGGCGAGGTCGCCGCGCGAATCGGGCGGCCGCGGGCGGTCCGGGCGGTCGGCGGCGCCATCGGGCGCAACCCGGTGTCCATCGTCGTGCCCTGCCATCGGGTCGTCGGCAGCGACGGTTCGCTGACGGGCTTCGGCGGCGGCTTGCCGCGCAAGCGCGCGCTGCTGGGCATCGAAGGCGCGCTGCCGTCGTCGCTGCTCTGATTGGGTCGCAAGATCCGGGGTTCCGGCAGGCCGGCCCGTCTGTAGAGTTCCGTGCTTCGGGCCGACGGTCGCCGGAGCGCTGGAAGGAAAGATGAGCACGCACGAAGATTCGCCTGCCACCGCGGCGGGACCACCGCATGGCCTTGCGGCGATGCGCGGCAGGGATCTCGCAGATCTCTTCCTGCTCGCGGCGCTGTGGGGCGGGTCTTTCCTGTTCATACGGGTGGCCGGCCCGCAGTTCGGCGCGGTGCCGATGATGGCCATGCGCGCGACCATCGGCGCGCTGTCCCTGCTGCCCGTGCTGTGGCTGGCCGGGCAGTGGGGATCGCTGCGAGCGCACGCGCCGCGCATTGCGGTCATGGGCCTGGTCAACTCCGCGCTGCCTTTCGTGCTGTTCGGGTATGCGCTGGTCCACCTGAGCGCCGGAATGGGCGCCGTGCTCAACGCGACCGCGCCGTTCTGGGCCGCGCTCGTCGCCTTCGTGTGGTTCGGCGAGCGGCTCGGCGCCTCGCGCCTGCTCGGGCTCGGCGTGGGATTTGCCGGCGTCTTCGTGCTGGTCGGCGACCGCTTCTCGTTCGGGTCGGGCGGCGCCGCGTTGCCGGTGCTCGCCACGCTGGCGGCGACGCTGTCCTACGGCTACTCGGCCAACTATGCGCGCCGATTCATGCAGGGGATCGGCCCGATCGCCAGCGCGGCGGGAAGCCAGGTGTCGGCCGCGCTGATGCTCGCCCCATTCGCCTTCTTCAGCTGGCCGGCGCGCGCGCCCGACGCACTCGCGTGGAGCAGCGTCGCGCTGCTCGGTCTGCTCAGCACCGGGCTGGGCTACGTGCTGTTCTTCAGGCTGCTCGCACGGGTCGGGCCCGCGCGGGCGATCACGGTCACCTTCCTCGTGCCGGTCTTCGGAATGCTGTGGGGCGCCTTGTTCCTCGGGGAGTCCGTCACGGCGAACATGGTCGCAGGCGCCGCCACGATCCTGGCGGGCACCGCACTGACGACCGGGCTGGTCGACCCGCTGCGCCGCTTCCAGCCTCCGCGGGCGTCCTGAGCATCAGGGCGAAGCCCCTGCGGTGGCGGCCCGCGAGCGCGGCCGGTAAATCAGGGCGGCGTCCGGTAATCCTTTCCGAAGGTTTCGGGCCCGCGACGCGCAATGCTCGCGGTGCGGCGTCGCGTCCCCCGGCCGTCGGCTCCCCGCCCCCGGGCATGTGGATTGCACGGAGAACGGTGCGAGCGCATGGCCGGCCCCCGGCCGCGCCGCGCGTCGCACATCCAGCCATTCCTCACTCGAACAAGGAGCTCGTCATGAACTGGAACATCGTCGAAGGAAACTGGCAGCAACTGAAAGGCAAGATCAAGGAGCAGTGGGGCGAACTCACCGACGACCAGCTCGATGTCATCGCCGGCAAGCGCGACCAGCTGCTCGGACGCATCCAGGAGGCCTACGGCGTCAGCCAGGAAGAGGCCGAGCGCCAGGTGCGCGAGTTCGAGACCGGCTACGACAAGACCCGCAGCCATTGACCGGCACCTGGTCCATGTCGACGCAGGCCCGGATGCCTCGATGCGCGGTCGCCTTCTTCTTCCTGTTCCTCTTCTTCGCCGTCGTCAGCCTGATCCTGGCCCGTCCGGCGGGCCGGACGCCTCGCGTGGAACGCTACGTGAACGCACGAAACGACTGACCGCCGGCTCGGGTGCGGCGCGCGTCGCACCGCCCGGCCGGCGGCCGAACTGGAGGATACGATCATGAATGTTCGACACGCCCTGGCCGCGCTGGCCTTGCCGCTGGCGCTCGCCGCCTGCGACCGTCAGCCGGAGGCAGCGCCGCCCGAACCGCAAGTCACCGCGTCTTCGAATGATTCGGGCGCCGCCCCGATCGCGAAATCCGGCGAACAGCCGGTGCCCGGCCCGACCGGAACCGCCTATCCGGTGCCGCCCGCGAGCGCCGCCGCCCAGTCGCCGGCGCCTGCCGACGCGGGCAAGGACTCCCCGGCGACGCAGCCGGCGTCGACGCTCTCGGAGGCCGAAGAGGAGAGCAAGATGCCGCTGGCCGGACACGGGAACAACCACTCGAGCGACTCCCTGAAGGAAGGCGCGTCGAACTGACCGCGACGCCGTTGAAAGTCCCCCTCGCTTCGGGTGACCATCCATCGTTCGGGTGATCTTTCGCGGGGGTACCGTAACGGAGGACGGCGATGAACGCACCGCAAGCGCTGACGCAGCTCGAGATCGACCTGCGCGTCTTCGATCTCTACGACGAGTACTGCCACGGCGGCATTGACCGACGCACCTTCCTGGCGAGGTCGGCTGCGGTCACGGTGGGCGGGCTCGCCATGGCGCAGGCTCTGCTGCCAGACTACGCGGCGGCGCAGACGATCTCGTTCACCGACGCGCGGATCAAGGCACGGTACGTGAGCTACCCGTCGCCCGGCGGCAACGGGGAGAACATGCGTGGCTACCTGGTCCAGCCGGCGGGCCAGGGGCCGTTTCCGGCCGTGCTGGTGATCCACGAGAACCGCGGGCTCAATCCCTACATCGAGGACGTCGCCCGCCGCCTGGCGGTCGAGGGCTTTCTCGCGCTCGCGCCCGACGGCCTGTCTCCGCTCGGCGGCTACCCGGGCAACGACGACGACGGCCGGGCGATGCAGGCGAAGCTCGACCAGCAGAAGCTGCGCACCGACATGCTGAACGGCGCCCGCTTCGTGAAGGCGCACGCGCTGTCCACCGGCAAACTGGGCGTGACCGGCTTCTGCTGGGGCGGCGGCACGACGAACTGGCTGGCCACCGCCATGGGCGCCGACATGCAGGCCGGCGCGCCCTACTACGGGGCGGCCGCCGAAACCGCCAGCGTGCCGAAGATCAAGGCGCCGCTCCTGATCCACTACGCCGACAAGGACGAGCGGATCAACGCGATGCGGCCGGCCTTCGAGGCCGCCCTGAAGGACGCCGGCGTCCCCTTCGAGGCGCATGTGTATCCCGGCACCCAGCACGGCTTCCACAACGACTCCACGCCGCGCTACGACGAGGCGGCCGCGAAGCTGTCCTGGGAGCGGACCCTGGGCTTCTTCCGCAAGCACCTGACGTAGGAGCGCGCGTTCCCCGGGGCCCGCGC
>MEEC01000105.1 GCA_001724315.1 Lautropia sp. SCN 70-15
GGTGTTCAGCACGAAGCCCTGCATGCCCGCCGGATTCGAATGACGGAACTCGCGTTTGAGGATCTCACCGCTCGCGTAGCGGCGCCCGGTGTGACCGCGCGCCCAGTTCTTCGCCGAATTCTCCGACACCCAGTCGAACTCGCCGGCCTTGAAGCCTTCCAGCCGGGCCGTCTCGTCGCTGAAGTACTTGTAGACCACACGATCGAAATTGAACATGCCGCGGCGCACGTTCAGGTCGCGCGCCCACCAGTCCGGGTTGCGGCGATACGTGATGGACTTGCCCCAGTCGGTGCGCTCGATCCGGTAGGGGCCGCTGGCGATCGGCTCGTCGCGCACCACCTCGTCGAAGGGCCGGCCCTCGCCCCACTTGCGGGAGAAGATCGGAAGCTGCATCCCGATGATCATGTGCAGCTCGTGATTGCGGGCGCGGAACTCGAAGCGCACGGTGCGCGGGTCGACCACCACCACCTTCGACACGTCGGAGAAGTACTGGCGAAAGCGCGGGTGCGCCCGCTTTCCGGTGAGCACCTCGAAGGAATGGCGTACGTCCTCGGCGGTGACCGGGTCGCCGTTCCAGAAGCGGGCGGCCGGGTTCAGGCGGAAGGTGATCGACAGGCCGTCGGCGGCGAACGCCATGTCCTCGGCCAGCAGCCCGTACATCGTGAAGGGCTCGTCGTCGCTCGGCTCGGCGAGCGTCTCGAACATCAGCAGGCCCAGGCCCGCGGCCGCCAGGCCGCGCAGCGTGAACGGGTTCAGCTTGTCGAAGGAACCGTAGCCGGCGAGGTTCAGCGTGCCGCCCTTGGGCGCCTGCGGATTCACGTAGTCGAAGGCCTGGAATCCGGGCGGGTACTTCGGCTGGTCGCCCCAGGCCAGCGACGGGGCGGCCAGCGACGGCGCGGCAGGCAGCGCGAAAAGGGCGAGCAGGGAAACGAGAAGCGGCGCAAGCGCGCGTGCGACAATTGCCATCGTCGAAGATTCTATAGCGGAGACCCCCGAATGGGATTCCTTGCCGGCAAGCGCATCCTGATCACCGGACTGCTGTCCAACCGTTCGATCGCCTACGGGATCGCGAAGTCCTGTCGCGAGCAGGGCGCCGACCTTGCGTTCACCTACCAGAACGACCGTTTCAAGGACCGCGTGACGGACATGGCGGCCGAGTTCGGGTCTTCGCTGGTGTTCCCCTGCGACGTGTCCGAAGACGGTCAGATCGACGGCCTGTTCGCCGCGCTGCGCGAGCACTGGGACAGCCTCGACGGGCTGGTCCACGCCATTGCCTATGCGCCGCGCGAGGCCATCGCCGGCGACCTGCTCGACGGGATCAGCCGCGAGGCCTTCCGGATCGCCCACGACGTGTCCTCGTACAGCTTCGTGGCGCTGGCCAAGGCGGCCGAGCCGATGATGAAGGGCCGTCGGGGCGCCATGGTCACGCTGACCTACCTGGGCTCAGTGCGCGTGGTGCCGCACTACAACACCATGGGCCTGGCCAAGGCGAGCCTCGAGGCCTCTGTGCGCTACCTGGCCGACAATCTCGGGCCGCGCGGCATTCGCGTCAACGGCATCTCGGCCGGCCCCATCCGCACGCTGGCGGCCAGCGGCATCAAGGGCTTTTCGGGCATCCTCGACTACGTCGAGAAGAACGCCCCGCTGCGCCGCAACGTCACGATCGAGGACGTCGGCAACGTGGCGGCCTTCATGCTCTCGGACCTGGCCGGCGGCGTCACCGGCGAGATCACCTATGTCGACGGCGGCTTCAGCACCCTGGCCGGCGGCATGAAGGACATCGCCTGAAGCCACGCATCGCCTTGGTCACGCCGGCCCTGGCCGACGCGAACAACGGGAACTGGCAGACCGCGTACCGCTGGTCGCGGTTCCTGAAGGGCGAGTTCGAGGTCTTCACCTGCCGCGAATGGCGCGGCGAGCCGGCCGACGCGATGATCGCGCTGCACGCGCGCCGCTCGGCCGCCTCGATCGCGGCCTTCGCGCAAACTCGCCAGCCGCTGGCCGTGGTGCTGACCGGCACCGATCTCTACCGCGACATCCGCAGCGACGCCTCGGCGCAGGCCTCGCTGGAGCGGGCCACGGTGCTGGTGGTCCTGCAGGCGCAAGGCATCGAGGAGCTCCCCGCGCACCTGCGGCCGCGCGCCCGGGTGATCCACCAGTCGGCGCGCACGCTGTCGCCGGGCAAGCCGAGAACCCGCAGCTTCGACCTGGCGCTGGTCGGTCACCTGCGGGCCGAGAAGGATCCGCTGACCGCCGCCCGGGCGCTGGCCCGGCTGCCTTCCCCGGCGCTGCGCCTGCTGCACGCCGGCGCGGTGCCCGACGACCCGCTGGGCGAGGCCTTCCGGGCCGCCGCCGCGGCGGACCCGCGGATCGAGCTTCGCGGGCCGCTTCCGCACGCCGCCGCGCGCCAGCTGATCCGCCGCTCGCGGCTGCTGGTCCTGCCCTCGCTGATGGAAGGCGGCGCCAATGTCGCAATCGAGGCGGTCACCAGCGGGGTGCCGGTGCTGGCCTCGCGGATCGGCGGCTCGACCGGCCTGATGGGCGAGGACTATCCCGGCTACTTCCCGGTGGGCGACGACGCCGCGCTGGCCGCGCTGATCGACCGTTGTCAGGCGTCGCCGTCCTTCCTCGACAGCCTTCGCTCCCGCTGCGCCGACCGGGCCCCCCTGTTCGAGCCGGCCCGCGAACGCGAGGCAGTCCGCGCGCTGGCGCATAATCTCCTGTCCACGACCCAGGATCGCTGCTCATGAACGCACCCACGTCTCCCGGGCCGATGCGGCTCACTTCCTTTTCCCACGGCGGCGGCTGCGGCTGCAAGATCGCGCCCGGCGTGCTGTCCGACATCCTGAAGAACACCGGCAAGCTGCCGGTGCCGCCGCAGCTGCTGGTCGGCATCGAGACGGCCGACGACGCGGCCGTCTGGAAGCTCAATGACGAGCAGGCGCTGATCGCGACGACCGACTTCTTCATGCCGATCGTCGACGATCCCTACGACTTCGGCCGGATCGCCGCCACCAACGCGATCTCCGACGTCTACGCGATGGGCGGCAAGCCGATCATGGCGCTGGCCATCGTGGCCATGCCGATCGACCGGCTGCCCGCCGACACGATCCGCAGGATCCTCGAAGGCGGCGAATCGGTCTGCGCCGCAGCCGGCATCCCGATCGCGGGCGGCCACACGATCGACTCGGTCGAGCCGATCTACGGCCTGGTGGTCATGGGCCTGGTGCATCCGGACCGGATCAAGCGCAACGCGGGCGCACGCCCCGGCGACAAGCTGGTGCTCGGCAAGCCGCTGGGCGTGGGCGTGCTGTCGGCCGCGCTGAAGCAGGACAAGCTGTCGGACGACGGCTATGCGGCGATGATCGCCAACACCACGCGGCTGAATACCCCGGGACAGGCCCTCGCGGAACTGGAGGGCGTGCACGCGCTGACCGACATCACCGGCTTCGGCCTGCTCGGCCACACGCTGGAACTGTGCCGCGGCGCGCGCCTGTCGGCCCGGCTGTCCATGAGCGAGGTGCCGCTGATCGGCGACGTTCGCGAGCTCGCGGCCCAGGGCCTGTTCACCGGCGCCTCGGGCCGGAACTGGGCGGCCTACGGCGCCTCGGTGAACATGGACGCCTCGCTGGGCGACGTCGACCGCACGCTGCTGACCGACCCGCAGACTTCGGGCGGCCTGCTGGTGGCCTGCGCCCCGGACGCGGTCGACCGGGTGCTGGAGATCTTCCGGCGCGACGGCTTCGAGCAGGCGGCAGTGGTCGGCGACCTTGCCGCCGGCGAACCGGTGGTGAACGTGCGGCCCTGAGCGAACCGACCTCACCCGACTCAGGAGGGAGCGGCATGAACACGCAAGCGCAGGATTCCACGCAGTCCGTGGCCCGTCGCCGGGCTGTCTCCACGCTGGCCACCCGCCGCGGCTTCGCGCTGGCGAGCCTGGCGCTGCTGGGCCTGCTCGCCTCGCCCTGGGCGGCCCGCCCTGCCCGCGCGCAGAGCGTCTTCGAGAAGCTGCTCGAGGCCGCGCGCGCCCGGATGTCCACGCTGGTGCCCGGCATCGGCGCGCTCCCGGGCGTCGGGGAACTGGGCGTGGCCGCGCCCCACTACGTGGCCGGCGTGCTCCAGCAGGTGCTGCAGCGGGCCGATCCGGCGCAGGTCTCCGGGCCGAAGCTGCTGAGCCCGGTGGCCGGCACCGCCACCTTGCAGATCGAGATCGGGCCGGGCGGGCAACTGCTCGGTGTCAAGGTCAGCGCCACCAGCGGCCAGGGCCAGGCGCTGGCCGGCCGCGCGCTGGACTCGGTGCGCCGCGCCGCGCCTTTCCAGGTACCGGTCATGGCCGATGGCGGGCCGCCGAAGCGCGTCATCGTCGAGGAGACCTGGGTCTTCGACGCCTGGCAGCGCTGGCAGCTCGAACCCGTGCTCGAGCGCTCGAAGAAGGACTACGAGAACGCGGCCTGAAGCCCGCGCGTCCATTCCCCCTCACGAGGATTTCCCGATGAACCGCCGTTCGCTGTTCGCCCTGCCCCTGTCCCTGCTGCTCGCCGGCCTGCCGCCGACCCTCGCGCAAGCCGCCGACGTGTTCCGCGTGTCCGCGATTCCCGACGAATCGCCCACCGAACTGCAGCGCAAGTTCAAGCCGCTGGGCGAGCACCTCGAGCGCAAGCTGGGCATGAAGGTCGAGTTCATCCCGGTGACCGACTACGCGGCCTCGGTCGAGGCGCTGGTCAACAAGAAGGTCGACATGGTCTGGTTCGGGGGCTTCACCTTCGTGCAGGCCCGGATCCGCTCGAACGACGGCGTCGAGCCGCTGGTGCAGCGCGTGGAAGACGAGCAGTTCAAGTCGGTCTTCATCACGCCGGTGGGCTCGGGCATCGAGAAGCTGGAAGACCTGAAGGGCAAGTCGGTCGCCTTCGGCTCGCCCTCTTCCACCTCGGGCCACCTGATGCCGCGCTCCTATCTGCTCGAAGCCAAGGTCGACCCGGACCGCGACCTGCGGGTCTCCTTCTCCGGCGCGCACGACGCGACCGCGCTCGCGGTGGCCGGCGGCCGCGTGGCGGCCGGCGCGCTGAACATTTCCGTCTGGGAGAAGATGGTCGCCGAGAAGCGGGTCGACGCCTCGAAGGTGCGCGTGTTCTACACCACGCCGCCCTACTACGACTACAACTGGACGGTGCGCAAGGACATGGATCCGGCGCTGCGCGCGAAGCTGCTCGACGCCTTCGTTTCGCTCGACCCGGCCAGGCCCGGGGACAAGCAGATCCTCGACCTGCAGCGCGCCACCCGCTTCATCCCGACCAAGGCCTCGAACTACGCCTCGATCGAAACCGCCGCGCGCAGCGCGGGCCTGCTGAAGTGATGCGGCCGGCGGCCGACTCGGGGCCGCAGTCGACCGGGCAGCCCGCCCGGCAAGCGCCTGCGCTGCCGCTCGCGCCCGGCGTCGGTGTCGCGCCCGGTGCCGGGGTCGCGTTCGCGCTCGAGCGCGCCTCGGTGCACCACGGCGGGCCGCGCTGCGCGCTGTGCGACACCAGCGTGTCGATCGCCCCCGGCGAGCAGGTCGCGCTGATCGGCCCGAGCGGCGCCGGCAAGACCACGATGCTGGGTGTGCTCGGCTGCGCGATCCGGCCCACCGCGGGCCGCGTGCTGGTCGATGGCGCCGACCCGTGGTCCTTGCCCGGGCCGGCCCTGCGCGCGCTGCGCCGGCGCCTGTTCAGCGCGCCGCAGACGCCGCCGCTGCCGCCGCGCCAGCGCGTGGTCACCGCGGTGCTGGCCGGCCGGCTCCCGCAGTGGTCGCTCGGCCGTTCGCTGGCCTCGCTCTGGCGCGCGAGCGAGCCCGAGATCGCCGCCGCCGCGCTGGCCCGCTTCTCGCTCGACGACCGGCTCTGGTCGCGGGTCGATCGGCTGTCCGGCGGCGAGCGCCAGCGGGTGAGCCTGGCGCGCGCGTTGGTCTCCGATGCCGGCGCCTTCCTGATCGACGAGCCGCTGTCGGCGCTCGATCCCACGCTGGCCGGGCAGACGCTCGACGTGCTGATCGAGACGGCCGCCGCACGCGGCGCCACGCTGGTCTGCAGCCTGCACCAGGTCGATCTCGCGCTCGAGCGATTTCCCCGCGTGATCGGCCTGCGCGACGGATCGGTGGTCTTCGATCGCCCGCCTTCCAGGATCGGCCGCGAGGACATCGCGCGGCTGTACCTGAACCGCGATGCCGGCCCCTCGCCGGGGCGGCCAGACGTCGGCGAGGGCTCGGCCGCTTCCAGGCCCACCCGCTGCTTCTGATCCGGCGGCAAGGTCCGGCCGCGTCCGCGCACGAGCATGCACGTCCCTTCGCCTCCCCGCAGCAGCGCGCGCGCCGAATTCCGCGATCCTGCCTGGCGCGGCCGCCTGACCCTCCTGGTGCTGGCTGCGGTGCTGACCTGGCCGATGCTGGTGGCGAGCGAATTCCGGCCCTGGCAGTTGTTCGACCCGCTGGCGCTGGCGGCCGTCTCGGGCTTCCTGGCGAGCTTCGTGCCGCCTGCCACCGCGCCGGATTTCCTGCTCCTGGTGGCCGAAGCCGCCTGGATCACCGTGGCCACCGCCACCGCCGGCCTGGCGCTGGCGATGCTCGCCGCCATCCCGCTCACGCTGGTGGGCACCGCGCGGCTGTCGCAGTCGGCCATCGGCCGCCCGATGGGACGAATCCCCTCGGCGATCAGGCAACTGGTGCGCTGGTTGCTGATCTTCCTGCGCAGCGTGCCGGAACTCGTCTGGGCCCTGCTCTTCGTGCGGGTCGTCGGCCTGGGCCCGACCGCGGGGGTGCTGGCGATCGCGCTGACCTACTGCGGCATGCTCGGCAAGGTCTACGCCGAGGTGCTCGAGTCGGCCGACCCGGCGCCGACCCACGCGATCCTGAAGAACGGCGGCAGCCGGCTGCAGGCTTTCCTGTACGGCGCGCTGCCGCAGTCCGCGCCCGAGCTGGTCTCGTACACGGTGTTCCGCTGGGAATGCGCGGTGCGCTCGTCGGTGATCATGGGCTTCGTGGGCGGCGGCGGCCTGGGCCAGCAGATGGAGATGTCGATGAAGATGCTCGCGGGCGGCGAGGTCTTCACGATGCTCGCCGTCTTCGTGCTGCTCGTGGCGCTGGCCGACGTCGTCAGCCGGGCGCTGCGGGGCCGGCTCGACGGCCCGGCGCTGGCGCTTCCCAGCACGGCGGCGCGGCTCGCCTGGCCCGCGGGCTTCGCCGGTCTGGCGATCGCCTCCTTCGTGACCCTCGACCTGCGCTGGCGCGATTTCCTGGCACCCGACGCGCTCGCGAAGATGCGCGAGTTCGTCGCCGGCTTCTTCCCGCCCGACGTCTCGCCGGGCTTCCTGGCGCGGATCGGCCAGGGCGCCCTGGAAACGCTGGCCATGTCGGCCATCGGCACGCTGATCGCCTGCGTCCTCGGGCTGGCCCTGGCGCTGGCCGCCAGCCTGCCCGCCGGCCGCCACGCCCCGGGCCTGCTGCGCGCCGCCACACGCTTCCTGCTGAACCTGCTGCGCTCGATCCCCGAACTCGTCTGGGCCGCCCTGTGGGTGATCGCCGCGGGTCTCGGCCCCTTCCCCGGCACCCTCGCGCTGGCCGCCCACACCACCGGCGTGATCGGCCGCCTGTTCGCCGACACGCTCGAGAACCTGCCGCCGGCCCCGGCGCGCGCGCTGCGCGACAACGGCGCCGCGCCGCTCGCCGTGTTCCTGTACGCCACGCTGCCCCAGGCGCTGCCGCAGATGGTCTCCTATGCGCTGTACCGCTGGGAGAACAACATCCGCGCAGCCGCGGTGCTCGGCGTTGTCGGCGCGGGCGGCCTGGGCCAGATGCTGCACTTCCACCTGAGCCTGTTCCAGATGGAGCAGGCCGCCACGGTCGTGATCGCGATGCTGGCCATCGTCGCCGCGGTCGACGCGCTCAGCTACGCGCTGCGTGGCCGGCTCGGGCGATGAGCGCAAGAGCGGCAGGCAACATGCCGCAAGGGGCGACCGAAGGCGGCTCGCGCCGCGAGACCGGCGGTCTGGTCATCGACGAGGTCACCAAGACCTTCGAGAACCGCCGCCTGCTCGACGCGGTGTCGATGCGGATCGCGCCGGGCGAGTCGGTGGCGCTGCTGGGCGAATCGGGCACCGGGAAGTCCACGCTGCTGAACCTGGTGCCCGGCCTCGAGCCGGTCGACGCCGGGCGCATCCTGGTCGGCGACGTCGACGTGTGCAGCCTGTCGGCCGACGCAGCCGCGGCGCTGCGCCGCCGGCGGATCGGCTTCATGTTCCAGGCCTTCCACCTGCTGCCCTACCTGAGCGCCGAGCGCAACGTGGCGGTGCCGCTGCTGCTGAACGGCGCGAAGCCCGCGCAGGCGCTCGACGAGGCCCGCCGGCTGCTGGCCGACGTCGGGCTGGCAAGCCGGGCCGCGGCCATGCCGCGCGAGCTCTCGGGCGGCGAGCAGCAACGGGTGGCGCTGGCCCGCGCCCTGGTGCATCGCCCTGCACTGGTTCTGGCCGACGAGCCCACCGGCAACCTGGATCCCGCCACCGCGAGCACCGTTCTCGCGCTGATCGCCGAACGCGTGCGCGCGAGCGGCGCCACGCTGCTGATGGTCACGCACTCGGAACAGGCCGCCTCGATCGCCGACCGCCGCTGGCGGCTCGACGCCGGCGGGCTGCACGAGGCATGAGCGCCGTGCGCGAACTGCGATGAGCGCCGTGCGCGAACTGCGATGAGCGCCGTGCGCGAACTGCGATGAGCGCCGTGCGCGAGCTCCAATGAGCGCCGCACTGCAGGCC
>MEEC01000106.1 GCA_001724315.1 Lautropia sp. SCN 70-15
GGCGGCGCCAAGGCCGGCGTGGCGATGCCCGCGGCCGCCAAGCTGATGGCCGAAACCGGACTCGCGCCTGCCCAGGTGGCGGGCACCGGCCGCGACGGCCGGATCACCAAGGGCGACGTGCTGGCCGCGGCCAGTGCGGCCGCCGCCGCCCCGGCGCCGGCGATTCCCACCGGCGCGCCCACCAGCAGCCTGCCCGAGGTCAAGGCGCCTGTCGACCTGGCCAGCATGCTCGAAGGCCGTCCGGAGCAGCGCGTGCCGATGTCGCGGCTGCGCCAGCGCGTGGCCGAGCGCCTGCTGCAGTCGCAGGCCACCAACGCGATCCTGACCACCTTCAACGAAGTCAACATGCAGCCGGTCATGGACCTTCGCAAGAAGTACCAGGACCGCTTCGAGAAGGAGCACGGCACGCGCCTCGGCTTCATGTCCTTCTTCGTCAAGGCCGCGGTTCACGCGCTGAAGAAGTATCCGGTGGTCAACGCCTCGGTGGACGGCACCGACATCGTCTATCACGGCTACTTCGACATCGGCGTGGCTGTGGGCTCGCCGCGCGGCCTGGTGGTGCCGGTGGTGCGCAACGCCGACCAGCTGACCTTCGGCCAGATCGAGAAGCAGATCGGCGAGTACGGCAAGCGCGCCCAGGACGGCAAGCTGGGCCTGGAAGACCTCACCGGCGGCACCTTCTCGATCAGCAACGGCGGCGTGTTCGGCTCGATGCTGTCGACCCCGATAATCAACCCGCCGCAGTCCGCGATCCTGGGCATCCATGCCACGAAGGAGCGGCCGGTGGTCGAGAACGGCCAGATCGTGATCCGGCCGATCAACTACCTGGCGCTGTCCTACGACCACCGGATCATCGACGGCCGCGAGGCGGTGCTGTTCCTGGTGGCCATCAAGGAGGCGCTCGAGGACCCGGCGCGCCTGCTGCTCGACCTGTAAGGAGATCGCGACATGTCCCTCAATTTCGACGTCGTCGTGATCGGCGCGGGCTCCAGCGGCTACATCGCCGCGGTCCGCGCGGCCCAGCTCGGCTTCCGGGTGGCCTGCGTCGAGAAGTGGCGCAATCCGAACGGCGACTACGCGCTGGGCGGCACCTGCCTGAACGTCGGCTGCATCCCCTCCAAGGCCTTGCTCGCCTCCAGCGAGGAGTTCGAGAAGGCGAGCGGCCACCTGGCCGAGCACGGCATCTCGGCCAGCGGTGTGAAGATCGACGTGCCCCGGATGATCGCGCGCAAGGACGCGATCGTCTCCAAGATGACCAAGGGCATCGAGTTCCTGTTCCGCAAGAACAAGATCGCCTGGCTCAAGGGCCACGCCCGCTTCGTGTCCAACGAGGGCGAGTCGATCCGGCTCGAGATCACCGAGGATGGCGAGGAGGTCCAGCTGGTCGAGGCGGCCAACGTGATCATCGCCACCGGCTCGAAGCCGCGTCACCTGCCGGGGATTCCGGTCGACAACAAGATCGTCTGCGACAACGAGGGCGCGCTGGCGCTCACCGAGGTGCCCAGGCGCCTGGGCGTGATCGGCGCCGGCGTGATCGGCCTGGAGCTGGGCTCGGTCTGGCGCCGGCTGGGCGCGGACGTGACCATCCTCGAGGCGATGCCCGGCTTCCTGGCCGCCACCGACGTGTCGGTGCAGAAGGAGGCCGCCAAGCTGTTCGCCAAGCAGGGGCTGAAGATCAACCTCGGCGTGAAGATCGGCGAGGTCGAGGTGGGCAAGAAAGGGGTCAAGGTCTCCTGGACCGACAGCAAGGGCGAGGCGCAGCTTCTCGAGTGCGACCGGCTGATCGTCTCGGTGGGCCGGGTGCCGCACACCGAGGGGCTCAATCTCGAGGCGATCGGGCTGTCGGTCGACGAACGCGGCTTCGTGCCGGTCGATGGCCAGTGCCGCACCGCGCTGCCCAACGTCTACGCGATCGGCGACGTGGTGCGCGGCCCGATGCTCGCCCACAAGGGCGAGGACGAGGGCGTGATGGTCGCCGAGCTGATCGCCGGCCAGAAGCCGCACATCGACTACAACACGATCCCCTGGGTCATCTACACCTCGCCCGAGATCGCCTGGGTCGGCAAGACCGAGCAGCAGCTCGAGGAAGAGGGCCGCGAGATCAAGACCGGCCAGTTCCCGTTCGCGGCCAACGGCCGCGCGCTGGGGATCGGCGCGCCCGAGGGCTTCGTGAAGGTGATCGCCGACGCCGCTACCGACGAGGTCCTTGGCGTGCACGTCGTGGCTTCGTCGGCCTCGGACCTGATCGCCGAGGCCACGATGGCCATGGAGTTCAAGGCTTCGGCCGAGGACATCGGCCGGATCTGCCACGCGCATCCGTCGCTGGCCGAGGTGATGCGCGAGGCGGCCCTGGCGGCTTCCGACAAGCGCGCGCTGAACATGTGACGATGAACGTCGTCGAGACCTGGCGCGCCGAGCTGGGGCGGCGCGGCTACCAGCCCGACGCCGCCCAGCTCGCGGCGATCGAGCGCTTGCAGCGGATGCACGACGAGCTGGTCGTCTTCAAGGCCAGGCGCGCCACCCGGCTCAAGCGGCTCATCAACCGGCCCCAGGTGCCCCGCGGCGTCTGGATGCACGGCGGCGTGGGCCGCGGCAAGAGCTTCCTGATGGACTGCTTCTACGAGGCGGTCCCGGTCGTGCGCAAGACGCGGCTGCATTTCCACGAGTTCATGCGAGGGGTGCACCGCGAGCTCGAGGAGCTCAAGGGCACGGCCGACCCGCTCGACGCGGTGGCCGAGCGGGTGGCACGGCGCTACCGGCTGATCTGCTTCGACGAGTTCCACGTGTCGGACATCGCCGACGCGATGATCCTCGAACGGCTGATGCGCGGCCTGTTCGCGCACGGGGTCACCTTCGTGATGACCTCGAACTACCACCCGGACGCGCTCTATCCCGACGGCCTGCACCGTGACCGGATCCTGCCGGCGATCGCGCTGATCCGCCAGCACGTCGACGTGATGAACGTCGACGCCGGCATCGACTACCGACGCCGCACGATGGCCCAGGTCGAGGCCTACCATTGCCCGGACGACGACGCGACGCGCGCGGCGCTCGAGCAGGCCTTCGTGGCGGTGGCCGAGGCGCACGACGAGAATCCCCAGATGCTGATCGAGAACCGCGAGCTGCGCGCGCTGCGGCGCGCGGGCGGCGCGGTCTGGTTCGACTTCGGCACGCTGTGCGGCGGGCCGCGCTCGCAGAACGACTACCTCGAGATCGCGAGCCTGTTCCACACGGTGGTCCTGTCGGGCGTGCCGAAGATGGGCGCCAACATGGCCTCGGAAGCGCGCCGCTTCGTGTGGCTGGTCGACGTGCTCTACGACCGGCGGATCAAGCTGATCGTGTCCGCCGCCTGCCCGCCGGAGCAGCTCTACACCGAGGGGCCGATGGCCAACGAGTTCCACCGAACCGTGAGCCGGCTGGTCGAGATGCAGTCGCGCGAGTACCTCGAGGCGCCGCGCCGCGAGGAGGCTTCGGCGCTAGGCGAGGCGGGCTGAATCCGTCCGGCCCGCCGCGCCGGCGGCGAGCTTCATCAGCACCAGCGAGCAATTGTCGCCCCGGCCGCGGGCCCGCTCGCGGGCCAGGTCGATCAGCAGCGCCGCCGCCTCGCGGCAGGGGCGCGACACGATGATCTGCGCGAGCTCCTCGGGATCGAAGTAGGCCCACAGGCCGTCGGAGCACAGCAAGAAGCTGTCGTCGGGGCAAGGATCGGCGATGCCGCCGATCTCGGCCCAGGGCTTGCGCTGTCCGCCGATCGAGTTGACCAGCATCTGGGCCTGCGGGTGGAGCAGCGCGCGTTCCGCCGTGGCGCGCCCCTCGGTGACCAGCTGCCAGGCGTAGGTGTGGTCGCTGGTGCAGTGCTGCAGCTCGGCGCCGCGGAAGTGATAGATCCGGCTGTCGCCGACATGGCACCAGTCGACCCGGTCGGGCTGCACCAGGACCGACGCGAAGGTGCTGTGGGGCTCCTTGTCGGTGGCGAGCGCGGTGAGCTTGAGGACGGCGTGGACTTCGTCGACCAGGTTGCCGAAGAAGTGCGCCGGCGACTCGACGCTGGGCGCGAACCGGTCGAAGCAGTTCTGCGCGGTGAGGATCACGTTCTCGGCGGCCAGCGCGCCGCCGCTGCGGCCGCCCAGGCCGTCGGCCAGCACGCCGAGCGCGCAGCGCTGGGCCTGGCGGCCCTGGAGGACGGCGACCCGGTCCTGTTGTTCGCTCCTGTCGCCGCGGTGCTGGCCGGTACAGGCGGCGATCTGCAGGCCGGTCAGGCTGGATTCGGTCACGCGCATGGTGCAGAATAATATTCGATACCATGTCCGAAGACCGAAGCCCCGAATCGATCCAGCGCCGCATCGCCGAGTTGCAGCTCGAGCATCGTGGCCTCGACGCCATGATCGACGCACTCGGTCGCGAGCCCCGTTTCGACGAGCTGCAGTTGCGCAGGCTCAAGAAGCGCAAGCTGCAGATCAAGGACACGATCATGCTGCTGCAGATGCAGCTGGTGCCCGACGTCCCGGCCTGAGCGCCCGCTTCGATCCCTCCCTTCAACGGCCCGCCCTGTCGGACCGCCGCCACCGCCCCCTCCCTTGTCCCTTCCCGATCACGATTTCGCCGGCCGTGTCGCTTCGGCATTCGAGCCCGACGGCCCGCTCGCGCGCGCGCACCCCGGCTTCATCGCGCGCGAAGGGCAGCGCCGGATGGCCGTCGCGGTGGCCGAGGCCATCGAGCGGGGCGAGGCGCTGGTCGCCGAAGCGGGCACCGGCACCGGGAAGACCTTCGCCTACCTGGTGCCCGCCCTGTTGTCGGGCGGGCGGGTTTTGGTCAGCACCGGCACGCGGACGCTGCAGGACCAGCTGTTCCGGCGGGACCTGCCGGCGGTGCGCGACGCGCTGGGGCTGGGGCTGCGGATCGCCCTGCTCAAGGGCCGGTCCAACTACGTCTGCCATCACCACCTGCGCCGCAACCTCGAGGACGGCCGCTTCGAGCGCCGCGAGGACGCCGCCGTGCTGCGCCGGATCGAGCGCTTCGCGGCGATCAGCAACACCGGCGATCGCGCCGATGCGCCGGGCATTGCCGAGGACTCGCCGGTCTGGGCGCGGGCGGTGTCGACCCGCGAGAACTGCCTGGGCCAGGACTGCCCGGACTTCGACCGCTGTTTCGTGTTCAAGGCCCGCCAGGCGGCGCAGCAGGCCGACGTGGTGGTCGTCAACCACCACCTCTTCTGCGCCGATCTGGCGCTCCGGGACGAGGGCGTCTCGGAGCTGTTGCCGAGCGCGGCCGCGGTGATCTTCGACGAGGCGCACCAGCTGCCCGAGACCGCGGTGCAGTTCTTCGGCCGCAGCCTGTCGACGCGCCAGCTCGGCGACTTCGCCCGCGACCTGCTGCGGATCGGCCTGGCCGACGCACGCGACGCCGCCGACTGGACGCTGGCCTCGGGCGAGATCGAGCAGGCGTTGCGCGTCTGGCGGCTCGCGGCAGGCCGGCCCGGCCGGCGCGACGCGCCGCAGCTGCGCGGCGACCGCGAGCAGCGGCAGGCCCTGGACGAGCTGCTCGCCTTGCTCGACCGGATCGATGCGCTGCTGATGGGCGCGGCCCAGCGCAGCCGGGACCTGGCCCGGCTCGCCCTGCGCGGCGCCGAGCTGCACCGGCGGCTCGCGCAATGGCTGGCGATGCTCGACCGGGCGGCGATCCGGCCGGGCGCCGAGCCGCACGAGAGGGGCGGGACGGACGAGACGGACGAGGCGGACGAGACGGACGAGCCCGCCGACGAGCTCGACGAGGCGGTGTTGTGGAGCGAGGTTCACCAGAGCGGGGTCACGCTGCACGCGACGCCGCTGTCGGTGGCGCCCGCCATGAGGCGCCATCGGGAACAGACGCTGCGCAGCTGGATCTTCGTGTCGGCCACGCTGTCGGTGGCCGGCGACTTCGCCCACTTCACCGAGGCGATCGGGATGCCCGACGCCCGCACGCTGCAGCTGGGCAGCCCCTTCGACTACAAGAAGAACGCGCGGCTGCTGGTGCCCCGGGGCTGCGGCGACCCCGGCAGCCCGGAGTTCGCCGATCGGCTGGTCGAGACCTGCTGGCCGCTGATCGAGGCCAACGGGGGCCGGGCCTTCGTGCTGTGCACCAGCTTGCGGATGGTGGATCGCGTGTCGGCCCTGCTGCGCGAGCGCGCAGGGCGCCAGGAAGAGCCGATCGAGCTGCTGGTGCAGGGCAGTGCGCCGCGCGCCGCGCTGCTTGAGCGCTTCCGCGTCGCCGATCGTCCAGTGCTGGTGGGCAGCGCGAGCTTCTGGGAAGGGGTCGACGTGGCCGGCCGGCAGCTATCGCTGGTCATCATCGACAAGCTGCCCTTCGCGCCCCCCGACGACCCGGTGCTGCGTGCCCGCATCGACGCCTTGCGCCGGCGAGGCGGCGATCCGTTCAGGGAGATCCAGCTGCCCGCGGCCGCCATGGCGCTCAAGCAGGGCGCGGGCCGCCTGATCCGATCGGAGACCGATCGCGGGCTGCTGGTGGTCTGCGACGACCGGCTGGTGACCCGCGGCTACGGGCGCAGCCTGGTGCGCAGCATGCCGCCGTTCACGATCCTCCGGGATGCCGGCGAGGCGCTCGCGTGGCTGGGGGAGGAGGCCTAGCGGGGCGGCCTCGCCGGGCTCAGCGCCAGACCTGCCACCATCGGCGGTCGTCGCTGGCGGTCACGCGGACCATCGCCTCACTGTTCGGGAAGTTGCGGTCGAGGACGCGTCGCGCGTCGTCGCGCAGCTCGGTCATGCCGAGCTTGTCGTAGGAGTGGACCAGGATCGCGAGCGCGTCTTCGACCGCCGGCGCGCGGTCGTACTTGCGGACGACCTCCTGGGCGCGGTTGGCCGCCGCGACATAGGCGCCGCGCTGGAAGTAATAGCGCGCGATCAGCATCTCGCCGCGCGCCATCGACGCGACCAGGTAGGTCATCCGCGCCTCGGCGTCGGGCGCGTACTTGCTCTCGGGGAAGCGGGTGATCAGCTGCTTGAAGGTGTCGAAGGACTCGCGCGCGGCCTGCAGGTCGCGCTCGGCGAGGTCCTGCCTGCCCAGCCAGGCGATCAGGCCCTGCTGCTCGTTGAAGTTGATCAGGCCCTTCAGGTAGAGCGCATAGTCGAGCGCCGGATGCTCGGGATGCAGGCGCAGGAAGCGGTCGATCGCGCTGAGCGCCAGCGCGCGCTCGCCGTCCTTGTAGTGCGCCCAGGCGATCTCGATCTGCGCCTGCTGCGCCCAGCGGCCGAAGGGATAGCGGGATTCGAGCTTGCTCAGGAGCTCGACCGCCTTCGGGTAGTTCGCCGCGGACATTTCGTCCTTGGCCTCTGCATATAATCGGTCGGGCGACCAGCCGATCGTCGGGTCGGGCGGATCGCTGACACTGCACGCGGCCAGCGCCACGACGATCGCGGCGAGCGCCGCGCCAAGCCGGAAGGCGTTCGATTTCATGACGACGATTATAGCCAAGGCGGGGGACGTGCCCTGGCCGGCGGCCGACGATTTCGAGGCCGAGGCGGACCCCGTCGCAACGGAGCCGGGGCAGATCGTGCTCGAGGCCTCGGGCGGCCGCGGCGAGCGCCTCGACCGCTTCCTCGCCGCGGCGCTCCCCGCGCGCCTGCCGGCCGAGCATGCAGGCCTGTCGCGCACCCGCATCCAGCGCTGGATCGCGCTGGGCGCGGTGCGTTGCGACGGGCGGGTCCTGCCGGCCAGCGCGCGGCTGGGGGGCTTCGAGACCCTCGTCGTCGAGCCGCAGCCGCGCGAGGCCGACACGGCCTTCGTCGCGGAGCCGGTGCCGCTGGCGATCGCATGGCGCGACTCGGCGCTGCTGATCGTCGACAAGCCGGCCGGCCTGGTCGTTCACCCGGCGGCGGGAAACTGGCGCGGCACGATGCTCAATGGCCTGCTTCACCTCGATCCTGCCCTGGCCGCCTTGCCCAGGGCAGGGATCGTGCATCGGCTCGACAAGGACACCAGCGGCCTGCTGGTGGTGGCCCGCACCGAGGCGGCAATGGCCGCGCTGGCTTCCCAGCTCGCCGACCGGAGCATGGGCCGGCGCTACCTCGCGGTGGTCCTGGGGGCGCCGCCGGCGTCGGGCACCGTCGATGCGCCCATCGGGCGCGACGAGCGCGCGCGGGTGCGGATGGCCGTGGTGCCGCCCGCGCGCGGCCGACCGGCCCGGACCCACTTCAGGACCCTGGCCCGCGGCAGCCTCGACGGCCGCCCGGTGGCGCTGGTCGAGTGCCGACTGGAAACCGGGAGGACGCACCAGATCCGTGTGCATCTGGCGCACGCGGGCTTTCCGCTGGTGGGCGACACGCTGTACGGGGGGCCTGCGCTGGGGGGCTTCGCCCGGCAGGCCTTGCACGCCTGGCGGCTGTCGCTCGAGCATCCGGTCGAGCGCCGGCGTCGGGCCTGGGCGTCGCCGCTGCCGGCCGACCTGGCCGAGCTGCTCGCCAGCTCGGGCATCCCGGCCGCGGCCCTGCCGCCGGCCGCGCGTGCCGGCGAAGCCGGCCCCGACGACACTGTCGACGACGAAGCCTGACGATGAACCGAGCCCGAGAAGAATCCGAGCCGAAT
>MEEC01000107.1 GCA_001724315.1 Lautropia sp. SCN 70-15
GCCGACCGCCGCCGAGCCGTACAGCGACGAGGCCGGCGCGCGCAGGACCTCGATCCGGTCGATCGCCGACAGCGGCAGGAACTCGAGCAGGCCGCCGCCGCTCATCGGATTCTCGAGGCGGATCCCGTCGACCAGGACCAGCGTCTGCGAGTTGCGGGCGCCGCGAACGTACAGGCCCGAGACCGTGCCGGGCCCGCCGTTCTGGTACATCTCGATGCCGCCGGCGCTGCGCAGCAGCTCGGGCAAGGTGGCGGCGCCGGCGTCGCGGATCTGCTCGGCGTCGATCACCGACACGTCGACCAACGCGCGCTCGACCGGCGTGTCGCTGCGGGTGGCGGTCACGACGACCGCCTCGAGGGCCGGCTGCGCGAGCGCGTGAGGGTTGAAAAGGGTCAACGCGGCGCAGGTCGCCGCAGGAAGGGCAAGACGATTGGGAAATGACACCGAAGCTCTCCAGCGCCTTACCCACCGTAAGGCGCACTGTTCCGGAAATGGGGTCGCGCAGGGCGGACCCCTCCCTTCCGGCCGGTATCCGGGCTTGCAGCGGCAGGCCGGGCGGGAGCCGGGCCGTTCGCCGGACGGGCCTTCCCAGGCGGGTTCGCGAAATCGCGATCGCCCAGTGGCCTGCTGGATGTCCGGCGGGCCGCCAGAGGCGGCACCGCTGCTTACCGTTGCGGGGGCAGCACAGGTTGGCGATCGCCGCGAGGCGGTTCGCTCCCTGTTTCCCGTTTAACCGCGCGGCCGACAGGCCGGCGCAGCACCGGAAGCGCGGCGATTGTAGTCGGTGACGTATCGGTCATAGCTTGACCGTTCAGCCCTTCCGATCGAGCCCCGCGAGCGCGTCGAGCACGATGCCATTGGTCAGCAGCTCGGGCAGCACCACCGGCTGCTCGACCCCGGGCAGATAGACGAGGTAGAGCGGCACGCCATTGCGGCCGTGACGCGCCAGCTCGGCCGTTATCCGGGGGTCGCGGTTGGTCCAGTCGGCTTTGAGCCGCAGCACGTCGGCACTGCGCATTGCCTCGACCACCGGGCCGCGGTCGAGCACCAGCTTCTTGTTGACCTGGCAGCTCACGCACCAGGCCGCGGTGAAGTCGACGAAAACCGGGCGGCCGGCCGCGCGGGCCTGGGCGAGCGCTTCCGGGGACCAGGGGTACCACGCGGCGCCGTCGGCAGAAGCACTCGGAGAGGGCGCGGCCCCGCCGGCGCCTGCCGCGGCGCGCTCGGGCGCCCGGGCGTCGTCGCCCGGCCAGGCGACCAGCAATCCGGCCGCCAGCGACACCACCGCCAGCGAGGCGGCGATCGTCCGGCGGCGCCGGGCCGCAAGCGGATCGCGCCCGCCCGCCGCCTGCTGCACGAAGCGGCCGTACAGCCACGCCGCCAATCCGATGAACACAGCGCCGATCGCCAGCGCGAGCACCGCGTCGATCCCGGCCTGCTGGCCGAGCACCCAGGCGAGCCAGGCCGCGGTCGCGTACATCGGGAAGGCCAGCGCCTGCCGGAAGCTCTCCATCCAGCGCCCGGGACGCGGCAGCCAGCGCAGCCAGGCCGGGAACAGGCCCAGCAACAGGTAGGGAAGCGCCATGCCCAGGCCGAGCGCGGTGAACACGATCAGCGTTTCGAGCACGGTGGCCGACAGCGTGAAGCCGAGCGCGGAGCCCATGAAGGGCGCTGTGCAGGGCGTGGCCACCAGCACCGCCAGCGCGCCCGATCCGAAGGAGCCGAGCAGCGGCGAGCCGCTCGCCGTGCCGCCGTCACCGTGGCCAGCAGCGCCAGCCGGCGCCGCGCGAGCCGCCGGATCGTACTGGCCCAGCCGAGTCATCGCCGTGCCGAATTCCCAGACGCCGGAAAAGTTGAGCGCGATCGCCACGAAGAGCAAGGCCATCGCGGACACGAACACCGGCGACTGCAGCTGGAACCCCCAGCCTGCCGCCTGCCCGGCCGCCCGCAGCGCGAGCAGCAGGCCGGCCAGCACCCAGAAGGACACGACCACGCCGGACGCGAATGCGAAGGCGCCGGCGCGCGAGGCGCTTCGCGCTGCCGCCGTGTGCGCGTCGTCGCCGGCCCCGCCGTGACGCGCGAAGCCCAGCACCTTCAGGCCGATGACCGGAAACACGCAGGGCATCAAGTTCAGGATCAGCCCGCCGATCGCGGCGAAGAGCGCGGCGACAAGCAGATTCATCGCGCTCAGGCCCGTGCCGGCCGAGCCGGCCGGCGCAGCCGCCGCACCGCCGCCGGCGGTCGACAGTCCGGCGGATCCGCCCGTCGAACTCCCGAGGCCTGCCAGCAAGCCGCCAGCCGAGCCACCCGAGGCGCCGCCGGGCGCTGCGGCCGGCGCGCCGGCCACGCGCGCGATCTCGGTGCCGCCGGCCAGCGCGCCCGAGGCCGCCACCGGCTTCAGTTCGAAGACCCGGTCGCCCGACACCACGATGCCCTCGGCGGCCTGCAGCGCCTTCACGGGATCCGCCGCCGCCTGCGCGCCCTCGGCGCTCAGGCGGATCTCCAGCCTGCGCGCCGGCCCGCCGCTTCCTTCGAGCGCGTACAGTGGCTGGGGCTCGGCATTGCCGATCAGGCCCTCGCGATAGGGAAAGAACTCCGCCGAGGCCAGCGGCGCGGCGAGGCCGATCGACAGCCGGTCGCCGTCGACCGAGACCGGCGCAGCCAAGGCCTCGGCCGGGATACGCGCCTGTGCCGCATCGAACAGGGCAGCGTGCCGGGACGGCGGCGGCGCCGCGGCGCCCCGCTCGACCGGCAGCGTGAGCGACACCTCGGCCTCGCCCGGGATGCAGACGTCGCGGCACATCAGCCACATCGCCTTGCCCGCGATGCGCACCGAGCCGGTCTCGATCGAGGCCGGCACCGACACCGGGAGCGGGAGCACGATCTCGTCTTCGTAGCCGTAGTTGGCCAGCGGCGGGATGAACAGGCGCTTGGGTGCGGGCCACTGGAACTCGCCGGCCGCGAAGCCCTGCGGCAGCGCGAGCTCGAGCTGGGTGGCCAGCCCGGAATCGCCCGGGTTGCGCCAGTAGGTGTGCCAGTGCGGATCGTGCTGGATCCTGAGCCCGAGTGTGAGCGCTTGACCAGGCACGATCGCCGACTCGCGGGCCACGAGCTCCACCTCGACCGCCTCGACCCGGACCGGCCCGCCGGCCGAAACCGGACCGGCCGCCTGGGCAAACGCCGGCGAGGCCGGTGCGGCCCCGGCCAGGGCTGCAAAGGCCAGCGCCACTCCGACCAGCGCGTGGCGAAGCGAAAACCGGCGGCGCGAGCACGCGCCGCCGCCGGCAGGCAGGAGGAAGTCGGGAAACTGCTTCGGGAACATCCGGAAATCTCGGGGCGGAACCGCGCAAACGAACAATGCTACCGGAGCGAGGCGAGCTCCCGAAGCGTCGATGCGTCGCCAGGCCGCGCGGAGCCTTACAGGCGCTGCCCGATTTCTGCCCGACTTGACCCCCCTCGGGCCGCTCCATAACATCGCGCAATGGATCAGGAATTGCAGGAACTGGGCGAGCGCGTCGAACGGATGCTCTCGCTGTCTCGCCGCCTCGCCGACGAGAACGCCACGCTGCGCGACCAGCTCGCCGCCGCCAGGGTGGCCAACGAACAGCTGCAGCAGCGCATCGCCGAGGCCCGCTCCCGGGTCGAGGCTGCCCTGTCCCGCCTGCCGGTTCCCGCCTCGGGCGCGGCAGGGTCCGACATCGCCGCTTCCTGACGCGGCCCAAGGCGAGAGTCCCATGCCACAGATCGACGTCAAGATCCTCGATCGCGAGTTCAGGCTCGCCGTCGCCGACGAAGACCGGCCGCGCCTGCTCGAGGCGGTCCGGATCGTCGACGAGAAGATGCGCTCGGTGCGCGACGCAGGCCGCATCTCCGGCGTCGACCGGATCGCGGTGATGGCCGCGCTGCAGCTCGCGCACGAGCTGCTCGGCGGCGACAACTCGGCGGTCGGGCCGAAGTCGGCCGAGCTGGCCGGGCGCATCCGCAAGATGACCGAGGACATCGACGCCGAGATCAAGCGGCAGGAAAGCCTTTTCTAGGTCATTTCGGCGCGCGGCCCGCGCAACGCGGTAGAATCGTCGCCAGACCCTGCAGTGTTCGATAGGGCCATATATTCCTTGAACCAATGCGATGCATCAGGTCGCGGTTCATGGTGCGCCGCTGTTGCGATCGTCCCTTTGCCGGATGAACCTGATGCGGCGCCTACTGCGGCCGAACTGAACTTCACGGTTCAGGATGCCGGTCCGCCGGCACAGGCGGGGTCTCCTTCTTCTTCCTCTTATCGTTTGGCTTCCTGCCCGGCGCCATGGCCCGCAGCTACTGGCTGATGAAGTCCGAGCCGGACGAGTGCTCGATCGACGACGCGCTCGCGGCGCCACGCGCCACGGTCCCCTGGACCGGCGTGCGCAATTACCAGGCGCGCAACTTCATGCGCGATGCCATGCGCGTCGGCGACGGCGTCCTGTTCCACCACTCCGGCTGCGCCGAGCCCGGCATCGCCGGCATCGCCGAAGTGGCCTCGGGCCCGCGCGCGGACCCCACGCAGTTCGATCCCGAGTCGCCATACTTCGACCCGAAGAGCCGGCCCGATTCGCCGCGCTGGGTGTTGGTCGACGTGCGCGCGCTGCGCAAGACGCGCCTGCTCACGATGGCCGAGATGCGCGCCCACCCCGAACTGGCCGACATGGTCGTGCTGCGCCGAGGCAATCGGCTGTCGATCACGCCGCTGACCGAAGCCGAGTGGCGCTTCGTGACCGAGGCCCTGCGCCCGGCCGGCTGAGCTCACGGCGCGGCTGAACACGCGGCCCGGCGGCCGCGATGCGCGGCAGTCGCGGTGTTAGCATTGCCGGTTTTTCGCCCCGCCCCGGCTGACGCATCGCCCTGCCGGGCGAGCCCCCGGCTGGAGAGTTTCCGTGATCGACGCGCCGCTGATCTTCTGGTTCCTGCTGCTCGGCAGCTTCACCGGCGTCGCCGCCGGCCTGCTCGGCATCGGCGGCGGCATGCTGATGGTGCCCTTCCTCACGATGCTGCTCTCCTCCCGCGGCTTCCCGATCGACATCGTGGTCAAGGTGGCGATCGCGACCTCGCTGACCACCATCCTGTTCACCTCGCTGTCCAGCGTGCGCGCCCACCACAAGCGCGGCGCGGTGCGCTGGGAGATCGTGCGGACGCTGGCGCCGGGCATGGTGGTCGGCTCGATCGCCGGCGCCCAGGTGGCCCACCTGCTCAAGGGCAACCTGCTGGCGATCACCTTCGCGGTGTTCGTGGGCTTCATGGCCACGCAGATGCTGTTCAAGCGAGAGATCCGAGCCGACCGGGCGCTGCCCGGGCCGCGCGGCATGCTGGCCGCCGGCGGCATCATCGGCGTGATCTCCGCGATCGTCGGCGCGGGTGGCGGCTTCGTCACGGTCCCCTTCCTGACCCGCTCGAACATCCGGATCCACGAGGCGGTGGCCACCAGCGCCGCCTGCGGTTTTCCGATCGCCCTGGCCGGCACGCTGGGCTACATCATCGCCGGCTGGAACCTTCAGCTGCCCGCCGGCACGGTCGGCTACGTGTACCTGCCGGCCTTGGTCTGCATCGTCGCCACCAGCATGCTGACCGCCCCGCTGGGCGCGAAGATCGCCCACGCGATGTCGGTGGCCGGCCTGAAGCGGGTGTTCGCGCTGCTGCTGTACGCGCTGTGCGCCTACATGCTGTGGAAGGGGCTGACCGGCTGATCTTTAAGGGTTTTACCCAGGAAGAAAGCGGGATTTGCTGCAGGAAAAAATCGGGGCAATCCCTCGAACGGGGGATGCGGGCGGCATCGAACGGGTGCACAATCGTTCCACGTTCCATGCCTTGCGGGAGACGGGCATGACCTTCCCCGACATCACCCTGGCGCCAGGCTCCGCGGAGAACGCCGCGCCGCGGCCGGGGGCCTCCGTTGCCGGCGTGGCCCATCAGGCAGTCCCCCCCGGTCACGCCGGGCATGGCGCCGATGCGGCCTCCGTCGGCTCGCGGGCTCGCGAGCGCCGGCTCGTCGACGACATCCGGCGCGCCGAAGCCTGGCTCGCCGACAGGCAGATCGGCCCCATCGTCTGAGGCCCGATCACGCGTTCGCCGCCCCCGCCTCGGGCGGGACCTCTCCGGAACGGGACCGCTCCGGCGTTATCATCGCCGGCTTCGAGACCCGTCCCCGCGATCGCCTTCGATCGCCCCACCCGGAGAATCAGAACATGAGCGGCCCTCTTTCCCACATCAAGGTACTCGACCTGAGCCGGGTGCTCGCCGGCCCCTGGGCCAGCCAGAACCTGGCCGACATGGGGGCCGACGTGATCAAGATCGAGCGCCCTGCCAAGGGTGACGACTCGCGCGCCTTCGGACCGCCCTGGCTGAAGGACGCCGACGGCAAGGAGACCAGCGAGGCGGCCTACTTCTGCGCGGCCAATCGCGGGAAGCGCTCGCTGACCGCCGACATCTCGAAGCCCGAGGCGCAGGAGCTGATCCGCAAGCTGGCCGCGAAGTGCGACGTCTTCGTCGAGAACTTCAAGTTCGGCGACCTCGCCCGCTACGGCCTGGGCTACGAGGACATCAAGGCGGTCAACCCGCGCATCGTCTACTGCTCGATCACCGGCTTCGGCCAGACCGGCCCGTGGAAGGAGCGCCCCGGCTACGACTTCATGGCCCAGGGCATGAGCGGGCTGATGAGCGTGACCGGCTCGCCGGACTCGGACACCGATCCGCACGGCGTGCGATTCGGCGTGCCGATCATCGACATCATCACGGGCATGTACGCCACGGTTGCGATCTGCGCGGCGCTGGCGAGCCGGGCCGAGACCGGCAAGGGGCAGCACCTGGACATCGCGCTGCTCGACTCGGCGCTGGCGCTGACCTCGATCCAGGGCATGAACTGGATCGCCACCGGCGAGTCGCCGGGCCGCATCGGCAACGCGCACCCGAACATCGTGCCCTACCAGGTGCTGCCGACGAAGGACGGCAGCGTGATCGTGGCCTGCGGCAACGACAACCTGTACCGCAAGTACTGCGCCGCGGCCGGCCACCCGGAGCTGGCCGAGGACCCGCGCTTCGCGACCAACGCGAAGCGGGTCGAGAACCGCGCGATCATCACGCCCATCCTCGAGGAGATCATGAAGACGCGCACCACGAAGGAGTGGTGCGACATCCTCGACGAGGCGGGCGTGGCCAACGGCCCGATCAACTCGATTGCGCAGGCCTTCCAGGAGCCCCAGGCGCAGGCGCGTGGCGCGCTCTTCGACATCGCGCATCCGCTGGCCGGCAAGGCGCGGCTGATCGGGAGCCCGCTGCGCTTCTCGGACACGCCGGTGGAATACCGCAGTGCGCCGCCGGTGCTGGGCCAGCACAGCGAGGAGATCCTGCAGCAGGAGCTGGGCCTCTCGGCCGAGCAGATCGCCGCGCTGCGCAGCGGCAGGATCATCTGACCGGAAGCACGGCCCGCCGAGGCGGGCGGCCCCAGCGCGGCGGGTCAGCGCGGCGAATCGCCGGCCGGGCGGCCCCCAGCTTCAGAGCAGCGACAGCACCGCGCGCGACGCGCTGACCCGGCCGTCGGAGAATTTCTCGTGGTTGGACTCGATCTCGTCGAGGTCGTACAGGTAGTTGACCATCAGCCCGTGCGACTGCCGGATGCCCTTGCGTGACAGGTCGGCCGCCGGGTTGATCCGTTCGAGCCGCGCGCCGTTGTTCAGGTGAAAGCGCGCGACCGGGTCCGAGCCCCGCGAGTCGCCCGGCGCGGTGTGCAGCAGGAAGAAGGCGCACAGCCGCTGCAGCATCTGCCGGTCGGCCTCCAGCCGCTTGCCCTCGGCGGTGCGCGCATCGGCCTCGTCGGCCGGCGTGGCCAGCAGCGACCAGTCCTTGCCGTAGCGTTCGCGCAGGTCGTCGAGACCTGCCTGCAGCGCGGCCACCGCGGCCGGCTTGAGCCGGCCCGACTCCAGCTTCTCGACCTTGGCCAGCCAGCCCGCGAGCCCGGGGATGGGCGACAGCGTGCAGAAGGTCTTGAGCTTGGGGAACTGGGTCTTGAGCCGGTCGGCCACCCGCTTGATCAGGAAGTTGCCGAGGTTCACGCCGCGCAGCCCCGGCTGGCAGTTCGAGATCGAGTAGAAGGCCGCCACGCGGAAGCGATCGGCGGCCGCGTTGGGCTCGCCCTTTCGATCGAGCAGCGGCGCGATCGCCCCGGGCATCTCCTCGAGCAGCGCCACCTCGACGAAGATCAGCGGCTCGCCCGGCAGCGCCGGGTGGAAGAAGGCGAAGCAGCGGCGATCGGGCTCGAGCCGGCGGCGCAGGTCGGCCCAGCCGTCGATCTCGTGCACCGCTTCGTGGGCGATCAGCTTCTCGAGCAATTGCGCCGGCGAGTTCCAGTCCACCTCGACGAGTTGCAGGAAGCCGGGGTTGAACCACGACGACAGCAGGTGCTGGAAGTCGGCATCGACCGCGCGCAGCGAGGGGTCGTGCCTGAGCCGGTCGAGCAGGCGCGCGCGCATC
>MEEC01000108.1 GCA_001724315.1 Lautropia sp. SCN 70-15
GGATCGCGCCGCATAGTTTGCGGGCGGCCACGCCGGAGGAGATCGCAGAGATCCTGCCGCTGGCCGCCGGCGGCCCGGTGCACATCCACATCGCCGAACAGACCAAGGAGGTCGAGGACTGCCTGGCCTGGTGTGGCAAGCGCCCGGTCGAACTGCTGCTCGATCGTCTGCCCGTCGACGAGCGCTGGTGCCTTGTGCATGCAACGCATGTCACGGACGCCGAAGTCGACGGCATGATCGCGCGCCGTGCCGCGGCAGGGCTTTGCCCAATTACGGAGGCCAATCTCGGCGATGGAATCTTTCCGGCCCGCCGCTTCCTCGACAAAGGCGGTCAGTTCGGCGTCGGCTCGGATTCCAACGTCCTGATCGATGCCGCCGAAGAGCTGCGGCTTCTCGAATATGGGCAACGGCTCGTGCTGCGCTCGCGCAATGCGCTTGCCAGCGCCTCGACGCCATCGACCGGACGTCGCCTGTTCGAAGGCGCCCTCGCCGGCGGCGGCCAGGCCCTTGGCGCCGCGAGCGGCATCGCCGTCGGCGCACCGGCCGATCTCGTCAGCCTGCAGGCCGACAGCGATGCCCTCGCGCACCGACGCCACGACCAATGGCTCGATGCCTGGATCTTCGCCGGCCGTCACAGTCTCGTGGATTGCGTCTGGCGTGCCGGCCGCAAGCTGGTAGCAGACGGCCGGCATGTGCAGCGCGACGCCATCGGCCGGCGCTATCGACAGACGCTCGCCCGTATGCTGCAGGACACATGACGCGGAGGACCGACAAGACAGGGACGACAGGGTCGCTTCACCAGAGAATCCTGGGCGACATCGAGGGCCGCATCCTGTCCGGTGCGTTGGCGCCGGGCGCCCGCATCGCCACCGAGCATGAGCTGGCGGCAGCCTACGACTGCTCGCGCATGACCGTCGCCAAAGTGCTGACGCAGCTTGCCAGCGCGGGCCTCGTCGAGCGCCGGCGCAAGGCCGGCACCTTCGTGCGGCAGCCGAGTTCGCAGGCGGCCGTTCTGGAAATCCACGACATCAAGGCCGAGGTGCTGGCGCTCGGCCAGCCCTACCGCTTCGACGTGATTTCCCGAGCGGTGCGTCGCAGCGATCGCCGCGACGGCGATTTCCTCGGCGCCAAGACATCCGGCCACTTGCTGGAAACTTCCTGCCGCCACTTCGCCGGACGCAAAGTCTTCTGCCTGGAAGAGCGCCTGATCAATCTCAAGGCGGTGCCCGAAGCAGAGACCGAGAGTTTTGCCGAGGTGTCGCCAGGGCGATGGCTGCTCGACACAGTACCGTGGACCGAAGCCGAACACCGCATCCGCGCCACCGCGGCGAGCCGCGTCGAGGCTTTGCAGCTGGGGATTCCACAAGGCACGCCCTGCCTCGTCGTCGAGCGACGAACCTGGCGCGGCAAACTGCCAATCACGCACGTGCGCCTGCTCTATCCCGGCGACGCCCACCAGCTCGTGGCTCACTTCACGCCCTCTCAGCGGTAATTTACCAGCGGAGCCCGATTCATATAGGATGACCTCAACTATAAAGCAGTGGAGGCTCGTTCAAGATGGCAAAGTTGTTTCTTCGTCGCCGGCGCGCGCTCGCCCTGTCGGGTGGTCTGCTCGCCGCCCCCATGGTCGCATCCGGCATCGCACGGGCAGCCGACGACTGGCCGAACAAGCCGGTTCGCTACATCGTGGTGTTCCCGCCGGGTGGGCCGACCGACACGCTGTCGCGCATCGTTTGCGCCCAGCTTTCGGAACTGACCGGCCAGCAGTTCATCATCGAGAACAGAGCCGGCTCCGGCGGCAACATCGGTGCCGACGTGATCGCCAAGTCCGCGCCCGACGGCTACACGATCGGGCTCTACACGATCGCGGCACATGCGATCTCGCCCACGCTCTACGCCAAGCTGCCGTTCGATGCGGCCAAGGACTTCACCGGCATCGCCATGCTCTGGTCGGTGCCGAACTTCCTCATGACGCGGCTCGATTTCCCGGCGAACACCATTCCCGAGCTGATCGCACTCGCCAAGGCCAATCCGGGCAAATACTCCTTCGCCTCTTCAGGCGCCGGCACCAGCCCGCATCTGACCGGCGAAATGTTCAAGCAGATGGCCGGCGTCAATATCCTGCACGTGCCCTACAAGGGCAGCGCGCCCGCCCATCAGGACATTCTGGCGGGCCAGGTCGACATGATGTTCGACAACATCCCCGGCCCGCTCGGCCTGATGAAGGGAGGCAAGGTGAAAGGCATCGCCGTGACCTCCAAGACGCGGCACCCCGCCGTGCCCGACAAGCCGACGATCGCGGAGTTCCTGCCCGGCTTCGAGATCAGCTCCTGGGGCGGCGTCTGCGGTCCGGCCAACCTGCCGCCGGCGATGGTCGAGAAACTCTCGGCCCTCACCAAGAAGGCCCTCGACACGCCGACCGTGAAGAAGGCGTTCGAGCAGCAGGGCGCCACCAACATGTGGTTGTCGCCCCAGGACACCGCCGCCTATCGCGCCAACGACGAGAAGAAGCTGGCGCCGATCATCAAGGCGTCCGGCGCCAAGGTCGAATAGCCGGTCAGTCGTTCGGCACCGTACGCCCGAGCACCACGTCCTCGTAGACGTGGAGCGAGGGCAGGCCGCCGGTGTGCATGAACAGCACCTTGGCATTCGGCTTGAAGTGACCCTGGCGGGCCAGACCGCCGAGATCACCGAGACGGGGTCGAGCAGGATGCCCTCGGTACGCGCCAGCATCTGGACGGCCTCGACCATCTTGGCATTGGGCACCGAGTATTTCGGCTGCCAGTAGCCGCCGAAGCTCTTCACGGCCTCGCGCGGCACCTTGCCGATGCCGAGAAGATCGGCCACGGCCTGCGCTTCCTTGTAGACCAACGGCTCCTGGTCGGCCGGATCGCGGCTGACACCGATGCCGATCAGCGGGATCTTGATGTTGTTGCCGAAAAAGCCCGCCACCATGCCGCCGTGCGTGCCGGAGCTGCCGGAGCCCACCACCACGGCGTCGAGCGCCAGCCCCATGTCGAGCCACTGCTGCTGCATCTCCTGCACGCAGGCGACATAGCCCAGCCCGCCGATGGCGTTGGAACCGCCGCCGGGGATGATGTAGCCCTTGCGGCCAAGCGAGGCGACTTCCTGCGCCACCTTCGACATCGCCGCCGCCATGTCCGAGCCGCCTGGCACCACGGTGATGGCCTCGACGCCCATAAGTTCGAACATGAAATTGTTGCCGCCGGCTTCCTTCTTGTAGCTGCCGGGCACGCGCTCCTCGATCACGAAGCGGCACTTCAGCCCCTCCTTGACCGCGGCCGAGAGCGTGATGCGGCAATGGTTGGATTGCGGGGCGCCGCAGGTGATCAGCGTGTCGGCGCCCTGCGCCAAGGCGTCGGCCGCCAGGAACTCGAGCTTGCGGGTCTTGTTGCCACCGGGGAAGAGGCCCAACAGATCGTCGCGCTTGATCCAGATTTCCGGACCGACGCCGCCTGGGCAGCTTGCCGCCAGCGCCTTGGTGAAATGCGGCAGCAGCTCGATCGGCGTGGGAGCATGCGTGTAACGGCGACGCGGAAAACGGGCCAAATCCATTCTATCGACTCCAGTCCTGCACTGCGGTGACGTTCTGTTATTCGACGATGACGCCACAGGCGATGCGGTCACCGGCATTGCCCGTCGGGTCGGTCTTGTAGTCGTCGGCGCCGGCGTGAATGATGATGGCCGAGCCATCCGCATCGAACACCGAGTTCGGCTGTCCCTTCGCCAAAGTGACCATGTGATTGGCGACGTCGACCGTCAGCTCGCCGTTGGCCGGCACGTAGAGGTTCGGCATGTCGCCGGCATGCGCGCCTTCCTTGGCTTCCATGCCGTGCTTCTTGCTCGCGGGATTGAAATGGCCGCCGGCGCTGGTGAAGGGCGGCTCGCACTTGCCGACCGCATGGATGTGGAAGGCATGCTCGCCGGGGGCAACACCCTTCAGGGCCATCTTGAGCAGCACGCCGTGCGGCGTCTGGATGAGCTGGACGGTACCCACCTCCTTGCCGCCGGCGTCCTTCAGCGCCGCCTTGGCGGTCTGGGCGTGGGCCGGAAGCGAGGCAGCAACGCCCAGGGTGCAGACGACAGACAAGGCAGCGACAAATCGGCCAATACGCATCGTGTCCTCCGGTTGTTCGGGGCTAATCAGGCAGATGGAGACTACTCCAGCATCTTCGGGGGCCGGTAGAGCGGAAAGCCGTTGAACGGCTTGGACCGTTCGTGATCCGGCACTTCGTAGAAGCTCGACTTGCCGGCATTGTGCAGGCCGCAGTCCACGCGCAGCGAGGTGCCGGTGACATAGGCCGCGGCATCGCTCAACAGATAGACGATGGCCGCCGCGATCTCGGACTCGGTGCCGTGGCGCTTCAGCGGCACGCGGGCCTTGACGCCGCGCAGCACGTCGTGCGCGCGTTCGGGATAGCGGTCGAAGCCCGAGGACGCAATGAACCCCGGCAGCACCGAGTTCACGCGCACGCCGGAATGCGCCCATTCGACCGAGGCCGTGTAGGTGAAGTTGGTCTGGCCGGCGCGTGCCGCGCCGTTATGGCCCATGCCGGGATTGCCGAGCTCGAAATCGGCGCCGACATTCACGATGGCACCGCCATGCTTCTCCATCGAACCGAGATAGACCGCCTTGGAGACCAGGAAGGTCGCGGTCATGTTGTTGTTCACCACGGCATTCCAGCCGTTCAGCGAGATGTCCTTGAGCTGGGCCGGGAACTGACCGCCGGCGTTGTTCACCAGCCCGTCGATGCGCCCGCCGCTCCAGGCCAGCACGCCATCGACCATGGCCTGCACCTCCTCCTCGCGCCTGAGGTCAGCGGCAAAGGTGAAGGTGTCGGAATCCCCCAGCTCTTCTTTCACGCGGTCGAGCTTCTCCTGCGTGCGGCCGGCGATCGCCAGCCGCGCGCCGAGCGATTTCAGCTCATGTGCCGTACAGCGGCCCAGGCCGGAGCCGCCGCCGGTAACGAGGATGGTGCGGCCGGCGAACAGGCCGGGACGAAAGACCGACGTATACTGCAGATCAGTGCTCATCCCGGCAGCCTAGCCCTGACGGCCGCGCAATGCGAGGTGGCCAAGCCAATGCTGCAAAAGGCGCATCAGGGCAAAGCCCGCCTGCAGGGTGATGCCGAAGCAGACAATGCCGATGGCAAACAAGGCCATCTTGTCGCCAAGCGTCGGCATCCGCTCGGCTTCGCGCAGGATCACCGCGATACCCTCGCTGACGCCGATGGCTGCTCCGGCGCTGGACGACATCACGAGCACAAAGTAGGCGCGCGTGACATTGGGCAGGAAGAGCAATGCCCCGAGCGGCGAGCCGTCGCGAAGCTGCATCAGGGCCTCGCCTCCATTGTCGGCGACATAGGCCGCGGCATAGGGCACCAGCGACAGGGCGACGGTCATGATGCCGGATGGCGCGACATTGACGCCGAACAGGGTTGCATCGGACGGGATGATGTTGAGCAGGAAGAACATCACGACGAAGGTCGGCGCCGCCCGCATCAAGCCGATGAGCGTCGTCGCGATCGCACCCACCACGCCGCCGCCCAGCTTAACCCAGGTGAGCAGGCCGCCGAGGGCAAGCCCGATCACCAGCGCAATCGCCGCGATCTCGAAGTTCACCGCCATGCCGGCCAGGAGCTGGGGCAGGAAATCGGCGGAGACGCGGCTCATGCCGTCACCTGACGGCGTTCGAGCCAGAGCCGAAGCTTGCCGCAGAGCCAGACCACCACGATCACGACGGCGATGTAGAACACGAGCAGCAGCGAGTAGGTACTGGCTCGACCGCTGGCGAAGGAGGTGATGTCGGTCAGCGCACTGAGCAGCTCCGGTGCGCCAATAAAGCTCGCAATGGGCGTGCCCTTCGCCGCATTGATCAGGAACGACACAATCTGCGTGGCCGACCGGCTGACGGCGCGGCCGTACAGCTCGACCGTCGGCGCCGGCGGTCCGCCCTTCTCCGTCCGCAGCGAATGCATGGCCTCGGCGATCGCCTGGCCGGCATTGCTGCCGTTCATCAGGCCGAGCGCCACGATGGCCGCGCCGATCGCGACAGCAGAAGAATAAGGAAAGAGCGCGTGCGCCACGGCGGCGGAGATAACCAGGGTCAGCACGACCGGCGAGGATTGCAGAATGACGGTCAGGATTCGAGCCGTCCAGCGCGCCACGAAGGAGCGCGAGCTCTGGAGCGCGCCGAGGATCAGCGCGAAGAGCAACGTCGCAGCGAGCGCACCGGCCACCAGGATCAGCGAATTGACGATGCCGGCCTTGAAGAGCTGCCATGCCGGCATGGTCTTGAACATCGGGAGCTGCAGAGCAATTCCGGTGTGCTTTTCCATCCATGTCTCGAAGGCTGCAACACGCTCGGCGACAGGTGTCGGTTCCAGCACGGCGGAAAGTGCGGGCAAAACACAGGCCGGATCGGTGTTGCCGGTGGCCGTGTTGCACTCTGGCCGGTTCCAGACCGCGCGCTGGCGTTCGAGGAAGCCGGTGCCGACATGGTTTTCCCTCGCGATCCTTAGGAACTCTCCATCTCGATGGAAGATCTGGCTGATGAGATCCAGCGCCTCCGCCAATCGATCCGTACCGGACTGGGCAACGGCCACCCCCCAGGGCACCTGGGCGAAGCCGAACTTCTGGTCGAAGCGCGCGGTAAAGGCCGGATCGGTGAAATAATAGGCGAAGAAGCTGTCATCCTGTGCCGCCAGGGAGCAGATCTCGTCGCGCAGCCTGTCGGGCAGCACGCCGGCTTCGTCGAACAGCATCAGGCGCGCGCCATGAGAAACGATCTGCGCGTTCGAGCCATTGCCGACGGTGACGCAGATCGTCCGATTGGCGATGTCGGACCAATCCTTGATCTCCAGCGACTTCGGGCCGACGATCGTCGTTTCAGATTGATAGTAGTGCGGCCGGATGAACCGCACCTGACCGTCGCGCTGGGCATTGTGGCCCATGGTGGCGATGGTCAGGTCGATCTTGTCGTCCGCCAGCCGTGGGATGCGGCTGGCGGCATTGACGCGACTGAACTCGGGCGTGACGCCAAGACGTTCGGCCATCGCGCGGCCGACATCAACGTCATAGCCGATACGTTCCTGACCCTCGCGCGTGCCGAACAGCGGATAGTATTCGCGCACGCCGATGCGAATCTTGCCGGTGCAATAGAGCCGGACGAGGCGATCGACGTCCGATTGACTACAGGCGCCGGGCACTGCCGCGGCAGAGCGTGCTTCGTCGAGCAGCGCCGCCAGCGCCGCATCCGGCGTTTCCGTCCGGGCAGCGGGAGCGGCGAACAAGGCAAGCCACGCCAAGACCAGGAGCAGGCCACGCCGGATGGACATCTCAGTCCTGCGTTCCGAGGGGAGAGATCTCCACGATATGAAAGTCGGCGAAGACATGCGGGCCATAGCGATGGATCGACTTGCCCTCCTCCGCCAGCAGCACCGACGGGGTCATCAGCGCGAGTTTCTCGGCGGCGATGTGGACCAGCACCGAGGCAAGAATCGTGAGCCCAAGTCCGTGGCGCGCCGCGAGGCGGCGCGAACGCTCGATATCGACAAAGGCATTGTGAGTGAGAACCGCCCGCGCCTTGGCGGTGAAATGGTCGGCCAGACCTTCGATGAAGGGATCGAGGAACTCCCGGCCGTCGGCGCCCCCCGAACTCCACGTCGGCAGACGGCCGGCCACCTCGATATGCTCCATCGGAAAGTGCGGCAAGTTGGCGACGATCAGGTCGAAGCGACAACCGGCGACGGGCTGCCACATATCGCCATGGAAAAGTTCGGCATCGTGACCGAGTTCGCGCAGCAACGACCGACCGCTGGCCACGGCTTCGCCCTCGATGTCGATACCGCTCAACGAGGCTGCCCCCATCGCACCGAGCGCCGCCAGCACGACGCCACTGCCGCATCCCATTTCGAGGACTTTCGCGCCCCTCACGCACTCCGGCCGCCGCCGCAGGACCTGGATCAGGGCAGCGGTGTACTCGCTTGGCCGCAAGGCCATGGCAGCAGGGGGAGACTTGGCAACATCCAACATGAAACGGCGATCCATCTGTCGGTCAGCGCGACATCTGACGCTGGACTCGCGGTGCGGTTTCCATAGCGACGAGGCGCTTGGCCATCTCGTTCGCTACCGTATCGTCGGGATACTCGTTCAGGATCGCGCGATAGCGCTCGAGCGCCAGCGCGAAGTCTTCGGCAATCAGCGCCTCGTAGGCCGCCCGCGTCATGCGGCAGAGCTTCTCGGTGGCGGCATCGGGCTTGAACTCTTCGCCGATCCCGTAGGCGCCAACCAGCTCGTAGATCGGCACCTTCGAGCGCCGCCCCTTGACCACCACATCGTCGATCGGCCGGACGCAGAGCCTGTCGCCGGCCTCCTTGAAGACCGAGTGACTGATGCAGATGCGCGTGCCGTATTCCTTGTTGATGCCCTCGAGGCGCGAAGCAACGTTCACGCCGTCGCCCATCACCGTGTAGCTCATGCGCTCCTTGGAGCCGATGTTGCCGACCAGGACGGCATCGCTGTGGATGCCGACGCGGATGCGCAACGGCTTGCCGCCTTCGGCTTCCCAACGGGCATTGAGTGCAGCCATCGCCCGACGAATCCGCAGGGCAGAGTAGCAAGCACGCAACGCATGGTCGTCGAGCAGCGCCGGCGCCCCCCAGAAGGCCATGACGCCGTCGCCGATGAACTTGTCGATGGTGCCGTGCTCCTCGTTGACGGCCTTGGTCACGACTTCGAGATAAGCCGACACGCGCAGCAGAAGCTCGTGCGACGGCAGCTCCTCGGACAGGGTTGAAAAGCTTTCGAGATCGGAAAAGAAGATGGTCAGGAAGCGGCTGTGGCCGCCCAACTCGAGCTTCTGATCGGAGTCGAGCAATTCACGGACGAGGCCGATGGGCACGAATGCGGCAAAGGATTTCACCGCGGCGTCGAGCGTGTCGATCGCACGAGACAGCAGAGCCACTTCGCGGATCGGCGAATGCAGCGGCGGCAGGGGCTCGCCGCTCCCGAGGTCCTGAATCCGCGTCACTTTGCGCGCGAGCTTCTCCAGCGGCGCGGAAACGACGCTCGACAGGAAATAGATGATAAGGATCTGCAGGACGATGGCGACCAGACCGAAGGCGAAGAGCTTGTTGTTGTGCTCTATGAAGATGCTGGTGAAATCGGAAAGCGGCGAGATGACGAAGAGCTGCCACTTCTTTCCGAACGACGCCGGCAAGGTCGTGAGGCTCGCGACGTAGTCCTTGCCGCCGTGGGAGAAGGAGAACATCTGCTCGTCGCCGCGCGGACGAAAGCTGAAAGCCACGGCAGGCAGGTCGTTGCCCAGCGAGGTGATGTGCTGCAACTCCACGCGGCCGGCATGGCTGGCATAGGTCTTGGCGCGCTCCGAGTTGGCGATGACCCGTCCCTGATGATCGAGAATATAGGAGAGCGTGCCGGGGCTCACCTTGCGTTCGGCGAGATAGTTGGAAAGATCGTCGAGCGTGATGTCGGCGGCGGCTACGCCCTGCAGCGTGTCGTCCTTATAGAACGGCGCGCCAACCGTGAAGCCGACAAGCCCGAGCGTCGCGAACACGTCGACGTCGCTGACGGAAATCCCGCCTGTCTGCTGTGCTGTGCGATACCACAGCCGTGCTCGCGGATCGTAGGAAGTCGTCAGCTCCGAGCTGCCCAGTTCACGACGCTCGGCATCCAGAAAAATATAATGATCGACGGGTGCAGACCGTAGCGACGGATCGATCCAGCGTTCGGCATAGCGAGTACCGGGTGGCGGCAGCTTGCCCTGGATTTCGACCGCCGGATCGATCTGGCGAGCCTGACGGAACGCACCGTCGGTCATGCCGACATAGACGCTGATGATCCGCTGGCTGTGCTGGAGAATACTGAAGAGATAGGCGACCGAGCTCTTGCTTTCGAAGAAGTCGGACTGCTCGCTGCCGACGGCTGCCGCGCTGCGCACCAGCGACTTGATAGGTTCGAAAACGTTCTGGATGTTCTCGACCGCCTCGACGTTGAAACGCTTCAGCAGGCTTTCGGCATTGTCGCGCGCGATCCTCTCGTTCGACACATAGTTCACCGCCACGATCGCGATGAAGACAGGCACCGTCAGAAGGACAAACAGCGTCAGGATGCTTGGGCGCAGGCGCAGATTTGTATCGCGAAGAATATTCATGCACCCACTGCCTTGCCCACCTCCCCCAAGGCGATTCATTCATTATAATTGAAAGGAGATTCAGCGTCCAACACAGGCGGAGAGTCTTCTGAGAAGACCATCTCACGCAGGAGGGCGCTTCAGGTGCCAGTCCGTGACCTGCTGATAGGCATGGCCGGCCGCCAGGATGGCCGCCTCGTCGAAGGCACGGGCCGCGATCTGGAAGCCGGTCGGCACGCCATCGCGAGACATTCCGCCGGGCAAGGTGAGCGTGGGATGGCCGCTCATATCCAAAGGCGCGGTGTAGCGCAGCCGGCCGGCAACGGCCTCGACTTCGCGGCCGCCTGCCGCCAGGGCATCGAGTGACCAGACAGCCCGCTCCATCACCGGCAGAAGCAGGAGATCGACCGAGGCCAGGAGCTTGTCGAGCTCGCCTTTCAACGTCGCCCGCCGCAACAGCAGCCGCTGGAGGTCGAGGCCCGAGAGCTTCAGGCCGGTATCGAGCAGGCCCGCCAGCACAGGTCCATAGTCGCCGGCCTGCTTCGGATAGGTTTCGGCATGCGCTACGGCGGCTTCGACGGCACAGAGCGGCACCCAATCGTAGGATGCCTGAAGGAAGCTCTGCGGCAGGGTGACATCGATAATCGTGGCTCCTGCCTTCTTGAGGGCCTCGACTGCGCCGGCGAGCGCCTGTTCCGAATCATCATCGAGATTGCGAAGGTTCGCAGGAAGACCGATGCGGCTGCCCTTCACACCCGCTGAGATGGCGGCTGCATAGTCGGGCACCGGCAATCCTGTCGCCGTCGCGTCGTCCGGATCGGCGCCGGCAATGACGCCTAGGACGAGTGCGGCGTCGAGAGCGCTGCGCGCCATCGGACCGATATGGTCGAGCGACTCGCCCAGCGGGAAGACGCCGGCGCGGCTCACCCTGCCCCAG
>MEEC01000109.1 GCA_001724315.1 Lautropia sp. SCN 70-15
CTGAACACGCTGCGCTTTCCCGGCACCCCGCCGATGGGCACCGTGGACGTGGTGTTCGGGCGCGTGGTGGCCATCCACATCGACGACGAGGCGATCGATGACAAGGGCATGGTCGACGTGCTGAAGATCCAGCCGCTCGCGCGGATGGGCTACTTCGACTACACCTTCGTGGACAACAAGTTCCAGATGGTGATCCCGGGCAGCAACCGCGCGCTGCTGGCGGGACTGGAGGGGTCGGCGGAGAAGCAGCGGGGTGGGTAGCAGGTGCCGGGTCGGTCACCTGGGTCGGCCATTCGTCCGATTTTCGCGCCGCGGCGCATCGGTCAAGATGGGTGCGCATCGACTCCCATTGACTTAGCAGTTTGCTAGAATATGCCCTACCGGATCGAACTCACCCGGCAAGCAGCGCGAGCGCTCGAGTCGATGCCCGCGAACGTGCGGGCCTTGCTGATCGGAAAGATTCGATTGCTTGCGCAGGGGCCTCACGCACTCGGCAACAACGTCAGCAAGCTGACGGGGCGCAACGAGTTTCGACTGCGGGTGCAGGATTGGCGCGTGATCTATCGGCTGTTCGACGATCGGATGGTCTTGCTGATCATCAAGATCGGCGTGCGTGGGGATGTCTACCGATGAGCAAGGTGCGAATCATCGAGAAGAACGGAAAGCCCGCTTTCGCGGTGATTCCGATCGACCTGTGGGAGCGGGTTCGCGAGGCTGCAGAGGACGCCGAAGACTCTCTGGATCTCGAACGCTTCGACAGGGACGACGACGGGTTCCGCGTTCCACTCGAAGTGGTCGAGTCGGTCGTCGCAGGCATGCACCCGGTGCGCGCCTGGCGCGAATCGCGCGGCCTGACTCAGGAAGCCCTTGCCGAGCAGGCAGGCGTCAGCGCCCCCTACGTCAGCCAGATCGAGAGCGGCAAGCGGATCGGCGCGGTTCGCACCCTGAGGCGCATCGCCGCAGCGTTGGAGGTGCCGTTGGACGAACTGACGCGCGAGCCGGGGAGCGATGCATGACCGCGCTCGCCGTCCGCCGCCTGCTGGTCGACCTAGAGACCGAGGTGCCGCGCCACTGGTGCGCCGGCGATCCGTTCCGCACCGCCTTCTTCGACGCGCTGTCGATGAGCTTCCCGGTGGGCGAGCAGTTCTTCATCGACGCGGTGCGCAACGGCCACAAGGCGCTGCCCTCCGAAGAACGGGGCCGCTTCGACGACGAGGTCAAGGGCTTCGTCGGCCAGGAGGCCACCCACCGGCGCATCCACGACCTGTTCAACGGGCATCTCGAGAGGCTCGGCTACGTGAACCACTGGGGCCCGCGCGCCGCGAAGCGCATCGCGCCGCTGATGACGATGGATCCGCGTCACGCGCTGGGCATCACCGCGGCCAACGAGCACTACACGGCGATCTTCGCCGAGTGGCTGCTGCGCCACCCCGAGATCTTCGACGGCGTCGAGCCGCGCCTGGCATTGATGTGGCGTTGGCACGCGGCTGAGGAGTCCGAGCACCGCAGCACCGCCTTCGACCTGTATCACGCGCTGCGCGGCAACCTGCGCTGGCGCCGCCGCTGGATGTGGATCGTCACCCTGTACTTCTCGGCGGACCTGATCCGGCAGACCGCCACGAACCTGCGCCGCGATGGCGAGCTTTGGCGCTGGCGCACCGCGCGCAGCGCCGGGCGTTTCCTGTTCGGCAAGGGCGGGCTGTTCCGCGAGACCTTCGGGAAGTGGCGCCGGTATTTCTCGGCGGACTTCCATCCGGAGCGGGACGGCGGGGACGACGGGGTGCGGTGGCTGCGGGAGAACGAGGCGGCGTATTCGGTGGTGGGGCGGGAATCCCTGAGCTGACCGCGCGCTGGCTTGCCATTTTTTGCCACCCCCAGTAGCCTGCTCCGCATGAGCACGATGAACGTCTCCCTTCCCGATTCGATGAAGAAATTCGTCGATGAACAGGTTGCGCAGAAGGGCTACGGTTCCTGCAGCGAGTACGTTCGTGACCTGATCCGCAAAGAGCAGGACCGCGAAAAGATGCGGGCGCTGTTGCTCGAAGGTGCGGCATCGCCGCTGTCCGGCGTTGTGGCGGACCAGGCCTACTTCGATGGCCTTCGCGCGCGCATACGTCAATGGGCGGGTGCGGACTCGGCATCGAGCGCCACGGCTCGAGAGCCGACGCCTGCCGATCGCAAGCCCACTGGCCGCCGCTGACGCTGCCGATGGCCGGCACCACGCGGCTGTGGTTCCGCGAGCGGGCGCTGGCCGATGTGGAGGCGGCCGCGCAGTGGTGCGCCCGAGAGGCCGGGGTCGACGTAGCCGATGCCTTCGTTGCGGCGCTCGAAGCTGCCTACGCGCGCATCGCGCGCAATTCGGGGATCGGCTCGCCTCGCTGGGCGCACGCGGTCGGCATGGCGGGGTTGCGCAGCCTGCCAGTCGGCAGGTTTCCATGGCTGGTCTTTTACGTCGAACTCGAGGACCGTATCGAGATCTGGCGCGTGTTGCACGGCGCACGAGACATGCCGGCGTTGCTGGCCGAGCCCGAGCCTGGCGGCTGAGGCGAGGGCATGGTCACCCGGATCAATTGCGCGACCCTAACCGCATGGCGATCGAACGGCCAGTCTGCAATGAGGCCGGTCTGCAATGAAAAAGGGTCAGCAGGCGCTGACCCTTTTGATATCTGGTGCCGATGGACGGACTCGAACTGTCGACCTTCGCATTACGAATGCGCTGCTCTACCAACTGAGCTACACCGGCGTTCCACGGGCGAACCCGAAGAGCCCGCGATTATAGCAGAGGCCGCGGTGCCGCGGCGCAAGGCTCAGGCCGCTCCGCCCGCCAGGCGTTGTGCCCGCACCTCGGCGAGCGCCGCGTCCACCGTGGGCCAGCGCAGCCGGGCCCGCAACTCGCGCTTGAGCCTTCGATTGGCCAGCCGGCGCGACTCGTTCATGAAGGACAGCATCATCGGCGACACCTGGGCTACCAGTTCGGCGCGGGGCAGCCGCGGCGGGCGGGGCAGGCCGCAGGCATCCGCGACGCGGTCGAACCAGTCGCCCATCTTCAGGCCGGAGTCGTCGACCGCGTTCACCGCGCGCCCCGGCCGGCCGCGGAGCAGGGCCAGCCAGGCGATCGCGGCCAGGTCGTCGGCGTGGATGTGGTTGGTGTGGCTGTCTTCGGCCGGCAGCGGCGCGGGCAGGCCGCGGCGCAGCCGGTCGTCGGGCAGGCGGTCGTGGGCGTAGATGCCGGGCACCCGCAGGAGGGCCACGCTTGCCAGGCCGCGGCGCACCGCGTCGCGCGCCCGGCGCTCGGCGGCGACCCGGCGTTTCGCGCGCGCGGTCACGGGGCGGGGCGGACGCGACTCGTCGACCAGGGCGCCGCCGCAGTCGCCGTAGACGCCCGTGGTCCCGATCAGCGTCCAGCGCGCGGGGGCGGTGGCGGCGAGAGGCGGGCGCAGCCGTTCGGCGAGCGGGAGCGTTTCGGCATCGCGGCCGAGGCGCCTGCGGGCCAGCGCTCGCGCGCGCCCGCGGGCCGTGATCAGGTGGCCAAGTCGAGGGTCGTCTTCGCCGCTGTCGGGCGGCGGGGCGAGGTAGACGGTCCAGCGAGCGAGCCCGCCGAGACGCCGGGCACTGGGCACGAGCGGGGTTGCGGCGGCACTGGCAGGTGCGCCCTCCGGCCCGCGAGCGCTCGCCTTGCGGGTCGGCGCGTCGAGATCGACTCCGAGCGTCCGCGCCCCCAGGCCTCGCGCGGCCGCCCGTCGCGTCGGATCGCGCGTCACCGCAACCGCCGACAACTGTCCGTGCGCGATCCGCTTCGCCAGCCGGCGCAGCAGCCGCAAGCCCACGTCGCCGCAGCCGACGACCAGCAGGCGGGGGCGGCGCAGGCGCGCAACGGGGACGGGGGCAGGGGCTCTCATCGGCGGGCTTTGTTGTCGCGGGCGATAATAGCCGCTTTGTCCGACTCGACCTCTCGACCCCCCGACTCGCCATGACCGTCACCGTCCAGCCCAGCGGCCGCCAGTTCACCGTGGAGGACGACGAGTTCGTCCTCGATGCCGCGCTGCGCCAGGCCGTCGTGCTGCCCTACGGCTGCAAGAACGGCGCCTGCGGCTCCTGCAAGGCCAGGGTGCTGGAGGGTTCGGTCGAGATGGGTCCCCACTCCGACAAGGCGCTGAAGCCTTCCGAGGCGGTCGAGGGCTACGCGCTGATGTGCTGCTCGAAGCCGCAGGGCGACATCACGATCGAGAGCCGCGTGGTGGCCGCCGCCGGCGACATCCCGGTGCGCAAGATGCCCTGCCGTATCGCCTCGATCGAGCGCGCCGCGCCCGACGTGGCGGTGGTGAAGCTGCAACTGCCCGCCAACGAGCGGCTGCAGTACCTGGCCGGCCAGTACATCGAGCTGATCCTGCGCGACGGTTCGCGCCGCAGCTACTCGATGGCTACCGCCCCGCACCTTGCCGAGCAGCTCGAGCTGCACATCCGGCACATGCCGGGCGGCAGGTTCACCGACGCGCTGTTCGGCGCGGCGCAGCCGGCGGTCAAGGAGCGCGACATCCTGCGCTTCGAGGGACCGTTGGGCACCTTCTTCCTGCGCGAGGACAGCGGCAAGCCGATCGTGCTGCTGGCCAGCGGCACCGGCTTCGCGCCGATCAAGGCGGTGATCGAGCATGCGCGGCACAAGGACATCCGGCGGCCGATGACGCTGTACTGGGGCGGCCGCCGCCCGCAGGACCTCTACATGAACGCGCTGTGCGAGCAGTGGGCGGCCGAGATGCCGGACTTCCGCTACGTGCCGGTGGTGTCCGATGCGCTGCCCGAGGACCTCTGGCAGGGTCGAAGCGGCTTCGTGCATCGTGCGGTCATGCAGGACTTCCCCGATCTTTCCAGCCACCAGGTCTACGCCTGCGGCGCGCCGGTGGTGATCGACTCGGCGCGGCGCGACTTCGTCGAGCAGTGCGGCCTGCCTGAGGACGAGTTCTACGCCGATTCGTTCACCAGCGAAGCCGACCTGGCGAAGGTCGGCTGATGTGGCGGAGCCCCTCTTCCATGCGCGGGGCGTCTGCAAGGTCTACCGGATGGGCGAGGTCGAGGTGCACGCGCTGCGCGACGTGGACCTGGACCTGTACGCCGGCGAGTTCGTCGTGCTGCTCGGCGCGTCGGGCAGCGGCAAGTCCACGCTGCTGAACATCCTGGGCGGGCTCGACCGTCCGAGCAGCGGCGAGGTCTTCTATCGCGACCACGATCTCGCCGCGGCCAGCGATGGGCAGCTGACCGAGTTCCGGCGCGAGCACGTCGGCTTCGTCTTCCAGTTCTACAACCTGATCCCGAGCCTGACCGCCCTGGAGAACGTGGCGCTGGTCACGCAGATCGCCGCCGACCCGATGGACCCGGGCAAGGCGCTCGACCTGGTCGGGCTGTCGGAGCGGCGCGATCACTTTCCGGCGCAGCTGTCCGGCGGCGAGCAGCAGCGGGTCGCGATCGCCCGCGCGGTCGCCAAGCGCCCCGACGTGCTGCTGTGCGACGAACCGACCGGCGCGCTCGACTACCCCACCGGCAGGCTCGTGCTCGAGGTGCTCGAGCGGGTGAACCGCGAGCTCGGCACGATCACCGTGGTGATCACGCACAACGCGGCGATCGCCGCGATGGCCGACCGGGTGATCCGGATCAGCAGCGGGCGGATCGTGGAGGTCACGCGCAACGACCGGCGCGCCTCGCCGGCCGAGATCTCGTGGTGAGCGGGCGATGCAGGGAGCCGGCCGGAACCTGAGCCCGAGCCCGCTGGTGCGCATCGTGCTGCGCGAGCTGTGGCACCTGCGCGGCCAGGTGCTGGCCGCCGCGCTGGTCGTGGCCTGCGGCATCGGCGCCTACGTGGGCATGCGCGGCACCTACCACTCGCTGCTCGTCGCCCAGTCCGACTACTACCGCGCGTATCGCTTCGCCGACGTCTTCGCGCAGCTGAAGCGCGCCCCCGAGGGCCTGGTCGCGCGCATCCGCGCGATTCCCGGCGTGGCCGAGGTGCGCACGCGGGTGGTGGCCGACGTCACGCTCGACGTGCCCGGGCTGGCGGAGCCGGCCACCGGCCGCCTGGTGTCGATTCCCGAGCGGCGGGCGCCGATGCTCAACGACCTGGCCCTGCGCGCCGGGCGCTGGGTCGAGCCCGGCCACCGCAACGAAGTGATCGCCAGCGAGACCTTCGCCAGGGCGAACGGCCTGCGCATCGGCGATTCGATCGGCGCGGTGCTCAACGGTCGCTGGGCGCGGCTGGTCGTCGTCGGGCTCGCGCTCTCGCCCGAGTACGTCTACGAGGTCGGCCCCGGTTCCCTGTTCCCCGACAACCGGCGTTTCGGCGTGCTGTGGATGAGCCGCGAGGCCCTGGGCCCGGCGTTCCAGATGGACGGCGCCTTCAACGATGTCTCGCTGTCGCTCGCGGCCGGCGCGATCGAGCAGGAGGTCGTCGACCGGCTCGACCGGCTACTCGCGCCCTACGGCGGCCTGAGCGCCTACGCGCGGCGCGACCAGCTCTCGCACCGGATCCTGACCGACGAGTTCGGCGAGATCGAGATCACCTCGACCTGGATCCCGGGCCTCTTCCTAGGGGTGGCCGCCTTCCTGCTGTACGTGGTGCTGGCGCGGCTGGTCAGCATGCAGCGCGCGCAGCTCGGCTTGCTGAAGGCCTTCGGCTATCGCGACCTGACCGTCGGGCTGCTCTACCTGGGCTTCGCGGTCTTCGCGGTGGGGGTGGGCACCGCAGCCGGCATCGCGCTGGGGCTCTACCTGGGGCACCTGAACGTCGGCATGTATGCCGACTACTTCCACTTTCCGCGCCTGGCCTTCGAGGTCCATCCGCCGGTCCTGGCGACCGCCATGCTGATCGGACTGGCCGCGGCCAGCGTCGGCGCGCTCGACGCGGTCCGCCGCGCGCAGCGGCTGCCGCCGGCCGAGGCCATGCGCCCGGAGCCGCCGGCCGCCTTCCGCGAGGGCTTCGTCGAGCGCAGCGGGGCCGGCCGGTGGCTGTCGCCGGCGGTGCGGATGATCCTCAGGAACCTCGCGCGCCACCCCTGGAAGGCCTCCCTCTCGGTCCTGGGGATCGCGCTGGCCGTCGGCATCATGGTCGTGGGGCGCTTCGGCCTCGACTCGGCCGCCTACCTGCTGCGCGTGCAGCTCGACGTCGTGCAGCGCGGCGACGTCAGCGTGATGTTCCACGAGCCGCGCGCAGCGGCCGCGCGCGACGAGATCGCGCGCCTGCCCGGCGTCGTGCGGGCCGAGGGCTTTCGCGCGGTGCCGGTCTGGCTGCGCAGCGGGCATCGCGCGAAGAAGGTGCAGGTGCTCGGGCTGGACGCGAACGCCGAGTTGCGCCGGCTCGTCGACCGCGAGCTGCGTCCAGTCGACTTGCCCCCGGAGGGCCTGGTGCTCTCGCGCAAGCTCGCCGAGATCCTGGACGTCGTGCCCGGCGACCGGGTCGAGCTCGAGGTGCTCGAAGGCGCGAGGCCGGTGCGCGAGGTGCCGGTGGCCGCGATCGTCGACGAGTACCTCGGGCTGTCGGTCTACATGGACCGGACGGCGCTGTCGCGATTGCTGCGCGAGGACCGCCCGCTGTCGGGCGTCGATCTCGACGTCGACCCGGCGCAGGCGGGGCAGCTCTATGCGGCGCTCAAGCGGCTGCCGCCGGTGGCGGCAGTCGCGGTCAAGGACACGCTGCGCCGCACCGTGCAGGACTCGCTCGATCGCGCCTTCCGGATCTTCAGCCGGATCATCGTCGCCTTCGCCGGCGTCATCGTGGCGGGCATGGTCTACAACAGCGCGCGGATCGCGCTGTCGGAGCGCGGCAACGAGCTGGCCAGCCTGCGCGTGCTGGGCTTTCGCGAGCGCGAGGTCGTCGCGATCCTGCTCGGCGAGCAGGCGCTGCTGGTCGCCGCGGCGATCCCGCTCGGGCTGGCGATCGGCCACGGCCTGGCGGCGGCGCTGGTGCCGGTCTTCGATCGCGAGATGTTCCGCCTGCCCCTGGTGATCTCCGGCGAGACCTACGCCTGGGCGTCGCTGACCGCGATCGCCGCGGCGGTGTTCTCGGGGATACTTGTGGCGCGGCGGATCCGCCGCCTCGACCTGATCGCGGTGCTGAAGACGAGGGAGTGAGCGAAGCGATGAAGATCCCGTTGCGGCGCATCCTGTACGCGGCAGTCGTGCTCGGCGCGCTCGCGTGGCTGGGGTGGGTGTTTCGACCCGTGCCCATCGCGGTCGAGACGGCGCGGGTCGATCGCGGTTCGATGGAAGTGACGATCGACGAGCGCGGCGAGATGCGCAGCCACGACCGTTTCACGATCGCGGCGCCGGTCGCCGGCCGCCTGATGCGCATTGAGGTGCACGACGGCGATCGCTTCGACGAGAAC
>MEEC01000110.1 GCA_001724315.1 Lautropia sp. SCN 70-15
CCGCTGGCCACCAGGACCGTGTCGGCGGCGGCGATGACCTCGTGCGAGCGGCCGCTGACCAGCGTGAGCGGGAGGGTGGCCGGCAGCTTCAGCGCGGCGGCCATCTCGCGGAGCCGTTCGAACAATCGGTCGGAGGCCGCCGGCAACAGGAATCGGATGTCAGGCCGGTGCAGGTGCAGCCAGGCCGCGGTGCGCAGGAAGTCCGGCCCGAGGCGCTCGACCTCGCCGCCCCGGCTGCCCGGCAGGAGCGCCACGACCGGCCCGCCCCCGGGGAACAGCCCGAGCGCGCGGCGGGCGCCCTCGGTGTCGACCCGCTCGGGAATTCGATCGGCCAGCGGGTGGCCCACGTAGGTCGCGGGAATCCCTGCCTTGCGGTAGATCTCCTCCTCGAAGGGAAAGATCAGCAGCACGTGGTCCACCGCGCGCCGGATGCGCTCGATCCGCCCGGCCCGCCAGGCCCAGATCGACGGGCCGATGAAGTGAACCGTGCGCAGGCCGCGCTCGCGCAGCGCGAGCTCGAGGTCCAGGTTGAAGTCGGGCGCGTCGACCCCCACGAAGACGTCGGGGCGCCACTCGATCAGGCGCTCGCGCAGCGAGTCGCGCATCCGCTTCAGGCGCGGGTACTCGCGCAGCACCTCGATGTAGCCGTTGACCGACAAGGCATCGATGGTCCACCAGGCCTCGAAGCCTCGCTGGCGCATCTGCGGCCCGCCGATGCCGCGGGCGTCCAGGGCGTCCGCGCGGGCCGACAGGCCGTCGAGCACCGAGGCCGCGAGCAGGTCGCCGGAGGCCTCGCCGGCCACCATGCCGAGCCGGAGTCCGGCCATCGGCGCGGCGCCGCTCAGCGGACGATCCCGCGGGTCGCGCCTTCGAGAAAGGCGACCAGCGCGGCGACGTCGGGGCCGGGCTCGCCGCGCAGCGCGGCGATCGCCTCCTGCAGCGTGTGGCCCGAGCGGTAGAGCGTGCGGTAGGCGCGCCGGATCGCGTTGATCCGGTCGGCCGGGAAGCCCCGCCGGCGCAAGCCCTCGGAGTTGATGCCGTGGGCCTGCGCGCTGCTGCCCGAGGCCATCACGAAGGGCGGTATGTCGTGAAGCACCACCGAGCTGACGCCGGTCATCGCATGCGCGCCGATCTTGCAGAACTGGTGGACCTGCGTGCATCCGCCGAGGATCACCCAGTCGCCGATCTGCACATGGCCGGCCAGGTTCGTGGTGTTGGCGAAGATCGCGTGGCTGCCGATCAGGCAGTCGTGCGCGATGTGCACATAGGCCATGACCCAGTTGTCGTCGCCCAGCGTGGTCACGCCGCGGTCCTGCGCCGTGCCGCGGTTGATCGTGACGAACTCGCGGATCGTGTTGCCGTTGCCGATCTCGAGCGAGGTCGGTTCGCCGGCGTACTTCTTGTCCTGGGGATCGGCGCCGATCGACGCGAACTGGAAGATCCGGTTGTCCCGACCGATCGTGGCGGGCCCCTGGATCACCGCGTGCGGGCCGATCCGGGTGTTCGCGCCGATCTTCACGCCTGCGCCGATCACCGCATAGGCGCCGACCTCGACCGAGGTGTCGAGCTCGGCGGCCGGGTCGACGATCGCCGTGGGGTGGATGCGCTGCGCGCCGCTCATCGCCGGGCCGCGCGATTCAGGCCGAGGCCGCCGGCGTCGCGCCGCCGCCCGTGCCGGCGCCGCCGGAATTGCCGCCGGCCGGAGCGCCGCCGCCGCCATTGGGCCCGTCGATCTCGCGCAGCGTGCACATCAGCTCGGCCTCGGCGCACAGCTGGCCGTCGACCGTGGTGCGGCCGGCGTACTTCCAGATCGAGCGGGCGATCCGCACGATCTCCACCTCGAGCCGAAGCTGGTCGCCGGGGACCACCGGGCGCTTGAAGCGCGCGTTGTCCACACCCACGAAGTAGTAGACCGAGCCCTGGTCCGACACCCGGCCCATGGTCTGGAAGGACAGGATGCCGGCCGCCTGCGCGAGCGCCTCGATCTGCAGCACGCCGGGCATCACCGGCAGATAGGGAAAGTGCCCGGTGAAGTACGGCTCGTTGATCGTGACGTTCTTGATCGCCACGATCCGCTTGCCCTTCTCGAGCTCGAGCACCCGGTCGACCAGCAGGAACGGATAGCGATGCGGCAGGTGTTCCAGGATGGCGCGAATGTCCATGACTGTCATCGGGTGGTGTCCTCGTCGGTTCGTTCGAGCCTGCGCACCCGGGTGCGCAGTTCGGGCAGTCGTCGCAGCACCGCGGCCGCGCGCTCCCAGTCGTCATTGTCCATCAGCGGGAACACGCCGGTGTAGAAGCCCGGCTGCCGGATCGTGCGGGTGACCAGGCTCATCGCCGACACCGTCACGTCGTCGCAGATCTCGAGATGCCCCAGGATGCCGGCGCCGCCGCCGATCCGGCACCGGCGTCCGATCACCGCGCTGCCGGCCACGCCCACGCAGCCGGCCAGCGCGCTGTGCTCGCCGATCCGCACGTTGTGGCCGATCTGGATCTGGTTGTCGAGCTTGCAGCCGTCGCCGATCACCGTGTCGTCGAGCGCGCCGCGATCGATCGTGGTGTTGGCGCCGATCTCGACGTCGTTGCCGATGCGCACGGCGCCGAGCTGCGGGATCTTCTCCCAGCGCCCCTCGGCCGGCGCGAAACCGAAGCCGTCGGCGCCGATCACCGCGCCCGAGTGCAGGATGCAGCGCTCGCCGATCGTGCAAGCGTCGTAGACCGTCACGCGCGCGTGCAGGACCGTGCCGGCCCCGATGCTCACGCCAGCGCCGACCACCGAACCGGGACCGATCGATGCGCCCGGGCCGATGCTCGCCCCGGCGCCGATCACCGCCTGGGCGCCGATGCTGACGCCGCTGCCGATCCGGGCGTCGGGCGCGACCACCGCCGAGGGCTCGCGGCCGGGCGCGCTCGCGGGGCGAAGCATGGCCTCGACCTCTCGCGCGAGCATCGCGAAGGCGCGATAGGGGTCGTCGCTCGCCAGCACGGCGCAGCCGGCCGGCAGCGCGTCGGCGTCGGATTCCCGGGCGATGATCGCGCCGGCCGCGCTGTCGCGGGCCTGCGCCGCGTAGCGGGAATCGGAGAGAAAGGAGAGGTCGGCCGGCCCGGCCGAGGCCAGCGTTGCCAGGCCGCGCAGCAGCCGATCGGGGTCTCCGCGCAGGATGCGCGCCCGGGCGATCCCGGCCGCCGCCGCAAGGCTCAGACCGGGCTTCAGTTCCATTGCCGCGCGCCCCGCGTTGCCGCAGAGCCGAAGCTCACTTGCCGCCCGAAGAGAGCGCGCGCAGCACCTTCTCGGTGATGTCGATACGCGGGCTCGCGAAGACGGCCTCCTGCAGGATGATGTCGTACTTCTCCTGCTCGGCGATCTGCTTGATGACCCGGTTCGCCTTTTCGATGACCTGGGCGAGCTCCTCGTTGCGGCGCTGGTTGAGGTCTTCGCGGAACTCGCGCTGCTTGCGCTGGAATTCCTTCTCGACGTCGGCGTATTCGCGCTGCCGGCGCTGGCGATCGCTGTCCGACATGACGGCGCCATCGCGGTCGATGCGCTCGCCCATGGACTTCAGGCGCGCGGCCATGTCCTGCAGCTCCTTCTCGCGCCGGCTGAACTCCTGCTCGAGCTTCTGCTGCGAGGCCTTGGCCGGGGCGGCGTCGCGCAGGATGCGCTCGGTGTTGACGAAGCCGATTCGCGTGCCTTCCTGGGCGACGGCGAACGATGCGGTCGCGGCGAGCGCAACGGCCGCAACGAGCTTCAGAATCCGGGTGGACGGTGATCCGTTCTTCATCGACGGTGGTCCCTACATGCGTGAGCGATCAAGCGACGATTGTCGCACAGAAGCACCGGCGCCCCTCGAGGCGCCGGCGCGATGACGCGGTGCCGTGAACCGGGGTTTCGTCCCTCGGCGCGGCAGGCCCCGCCCGGCAACCGGATCTCAGAAACCGGTGCCGACCTGGAACTGCAGGCGCTGGGTGCGGTCGCCGGTTTCCTTGTTGATCGGGAAGGCGACGCTCAGCTTGAGCGGACCGATCGGCGACAGCCAGCTCAGGCCGAGACCGGCGGAGTAGCGCAGGTCGCCGAGGTCGATCGAGGTGCCCTCGAATACGTTGCCGGCGTCGAGGAACACGAAGGTCCGGATCGTGCGGTCGCTGCCGGTTCCGGGCAAGGGGAAGATGAATTCGGCGCTGCCGACCACCCTCGACTGACCCCCCAGCGGCACCTCGCGGAAGCCGCCGTTGAGCAACTGCTCGAAGTCCTTCGGACCCAGCGAGGACGGGTAGTAGCCGCGCACCGAACCGATGCCGCCGGCGTAGAAGTTCTTGAACAGCGGATACGGGTTGCCGCCGAAGGCCCGGCCGAAGCCCAGGTCGCCGTAGAGCGCGATCGTGTAGTCGCGGTTCAGCGGGTAGTACCACTCGTGCTTGTAGGCGGCGCGCCAGTAGCGCAGGTCGCCCACCGGCAGGGTCACGTCGAGCGTGGCGCTCTGCAGGCGACCGCGCGTGGGGATCAGCGCGCTGTCGCGGCTGTCGCGCGCCCAGCCGGCGGTGGCCAGCAGCGCGCTGGCCGATTCGCCGAAGTCCGCCACCTGCTGGATGTAGCGCGACGGCGCGAGCGTGCCGAGCTTGACGTCGTTGCGCTCGGCCACCAGGCCGAAGGACAGGCGGTCGTACTCGGTGTAGGGCACGCCGAAGCGCAGGCCGATGCCGCTCGAGCGGATCCGGTAATCGCCCAGGTCGAGCTCGCTGGCGTTGTAGGTTCGGGTGTAGAGGTCGAAGGCCCGGCTCACGCCGTCCGGCGTGAAGTAAGGATCGACGTAGGACAGCGCGACCGTGCGGAACAGCTTGCTGGTGTTGACGGTCAGGCCCAGCGACTTGCCGGTGCCCATGAAGTTCTGCTGGTTCAGCGACGCCGACAGGATCACCTTCTCGGTGCTGGAGAAGCCCACGCCGAAGGTGACGTTGCCGGTCGGCTGCTCGGTGACCACCACGTTCAGGTCGACCTGGTCGGGCGCGTCGGGCACCGGCTGCGTGTCGATGCGCACGTCGGTGAAGTAGCCGAGCCGGCTCACCCGCTCGCGCGACAGCCGGATCTTGTCGGCGTCGTACCAGGCATCCTCGAACTGGCGCAGCTCGCGGCGGATGACCTCGTCGCGGGTGCGCGAGTTCCCGGCCACGTTGATCCGGCGCACGTAGACCCGGCGCGCCGGGTCGACCAGGATCTGGAATGAGACCTCGCGATTGTCGCGATCGATCGTCGGCACCGCGTTGACGTTGGCGAAGGCGTAGCCGAGCTCGCCCAGGCGCTCGGAAATCCGCTTGGTGGACTCGGTGAGCTTCGCGCCCGAGAACACGTCGCCGGGCTTCAGCGTGACCCGCTCCGCGAATTCGGCCTCGCGGCCCAGCAGCGTGCCGCCGAAGCCGACTTCCTTGACGCGGTACTGCTCGCCCTCGCGGATGGCGATCGTCAGCTCGACCCGCTCGCGGTCGGGCGTGATCGACACCTGCGTGGACTGGACCTCGAACTCGAGGTAGCCGCGGTCGAGATAGAACGAGCGCAGGGCTTCGAGGTCGCCGGCGAACTTCTCGCGCGAATACTGGTCGGCCTTCGAGTACCAGGTAAACCAGTTCGGCGTGGTCAGGCGCATCTCGTCGAGCAGCTGCTTCTCGGTGAAGGCCTTGTTGCCCACGAAGCGGATCGCGCCGATCCGGGCGACGTCGCCCTCGTCGACGGTGAGCACGATGCCGACCCGGTTGCGCTCGAGCGGGGTGATGGTGGAGGTGACGCTCGCGGCGTAACGGCCGCGCGCCAGGTATTGCTGCTTGAGCTCCTGCTCGGCGCGCTCGAGCACGCTGCGGTCGAAGATCAGCGACTCGCCCAGGCCCTGGTCGCGCAGCACCTTCTTGAGGGCCTCCTTGTCGAACTCCTTGGCGCCGACGATGTCCACCGAGGCGATCGCGGGGCGCTCCTCGACGTAGACGACCAGCACGTCGCCGTCGACCTCGAGGCGCACGTCTCGGAAGAAGCCGGTGGCGAACAGCGCGCGCACGGCCTCGCTGGCCCCCTCTTCGGTGAGCCGCTCGCCGACCTTGACCGGCAGGTAGCTGAAGACCGTGCCCGGCTCGGTGCGCTGCACGCCTTCGATGCGGATGTCGCGGACGACGAAGGGATCGAAGGCGAAGGCGGCCCTGGCTGCAAGCAGCGCGACGGCGGAGACGATCGCCAGACGTACCGCGCTGCGGCCGCGCCGCAGGCGGCTACGTAGGAATGGCATGGATCAGGAACCGATCAGGCGGCTGATGTCATTGAACAGGGCCACTGCCATCATCAGCATGATGATCGCGAGGCCGGCTTTTTGCGTGACGACCATGAAGCGCTCGGACAGCGGCCTGCCCTTCACTGCCTCGAGTCCGTAATATACCAAATGCCCCCCGTCGAGGACCGGCACCGGGAGCAGGTTCAGCACGCCCAGGCTGATGCTGATGAGCGCGAGGAAACTCAGGTAGGCGAACCAGCCCACGCGCGCCGACTGGCCGGCCAGGTCGGCGATGGTCACCGGCCCGCTCAGGTTGCGGATCGACAGTTCGCCGGTCAGCATGCGGCCCAGCATGCGCAGCGTGAACACCGACATGTCCCAGGTCTGGCGGGTGCCCTGCCACAAGGACTCCAGCGGGCCGTAGCGCAGCGTTTCCATCTTCACCCGGTCCTGCAGCGCGGCGCCGATCCGGCCGATGGTGCGGCCCGCGTCGGCGCCCTCGCCCGCCACGGCCTGGGGCACGACCGGCAAGGTGATCTCGTCGGCGCCGCGGCGCACCACGATCTGGATCTGGCGCCCCGGATTGGCCTTGACCGCGTCGATCAGGTCGGTGGCGCGCCCCACCGGCGCGCCGTTCACCGACACCAGCTCGTCGCCAGGCGCCAGCCCGGCGCTCAGGGCGGCGCCGCCTTCGACCAGCGAGCCCACCACCACCTTGCCGGCCGCGAGCCGCAGGCCCATCAAGCCAAGGAAGTCGCGCTCGGCATCGCGCTCGGACATGCCGGACAGATCGAGCGCCAGCGTGCCGCTGCCCGCCCCGCCCTCGCGCTGGACCGCCAACTGCGCGGGGCGACGCTCGATCAGCGGATCGAGCAGGGCCAGCCGCAGCTCGTTCCAGGAGCGCACCTCGTCGCCGTCGACCGACAGGATCCGGTCGCCGCGCGCCAGCCCGGCGCGCGCCGCCGGCGTCTCGACCGCGGGCTTGTCCACGATCGGCGCGGGCTCGTCGACGCCGACCCAGCCCAGCACCGCGTAGAGCAGGATCGCGAGCAGGAAGTTGGCCAGCGGGCCTGCCGCCACGATCGCGGCGCGCTGCGACAGCGGCTTGCGGCTGAAGGCGCGCGAGAGCTCGTTGGCCGGGATGGGCGAATCCTGCGACTCGCGCTCGTCGAGCATGCGGACGTAGCCCCCCAGCGGGATCATCGCCAGCGTCCACTCGGTGCGGTCCGGGCCGACGTGCCAGCGCGCGAGCGGTTTGCCGAACCCGATCGAGAAGCGCAGCACCTTGACCCCGCACCAGCGCGCCACCAGGTAGTGCCCGAGCTCGTGGACGAAGATCAGCAGGGTGAGCGCCGCCAGGAAGGCGACCAGGGTCTGCAGCCCGCTCATGCCGCGACTCGCTCGAGGAGCGCACGGGCCGCGCGGCGGCTGTCGCGATCCAGCGCCAGCACCGACTCGACGTCGGCGCCCGCTGGCCGGTCGCCGAGCTTGTCGAGCACGCGGGCATTCAGCTGCGCGATGCCGGCGAAGCCGATGCGGCGCGCCAGGAAGGCCTCGACCGCGACCTCGTTCGCGGCGTTGAGCACGCAGGGCGCGCCGCCGCCGGCGTCGAGCGCCTCGTGGGCCAGCCTGAGGCAGGGAAAGCGTTCCATGTCCGGTTCCTCGAAATCCAGTCTGCCGACCCGGGCGAGATCGAGCGGCGACACGCCGCTCTCGATCCGCTCGGGATGCGCGAGCGCATGGGCGATCGGCGTGCGCATGTCCGGGTTGCCGAGCTGGGCCAGCATGGACCCGTCGGCGTACTCGACCAGCGAATGCACGATGCTCTGCGGATGCACGACGACATCCAATCGCGAACCGGGCAAGCCGAACAGGAAATGTGCCTCGATCAGCTCGAGACCCTTGTTCATCATCGTCGCGGAATCGACGGAAATCTTGCGGCCCATCGACCAGTTCGGGTGCGCGCAGGCCTGCTCGGGCGTGGCCTGGGCCATCTCGGCGGCGCTGGCCCGCCGGAAGGGCCCGCCGGAAGCGGTCAGCAGG